>CAYRAC010000192.1:0-7081 GCA_964422045.1 uncultured Steroidobacteraceae bacterium | reverse complement strand
CCGGGCCGAGAGCAAACTTTCCCTTAAAATCGGTCTTGTTCTCGAGGGTGAAACTGCTTTCGGCCGTGTCGGCGTAGTAGTCCTCGGTCTGGTTGTAGCGGTTGATGTAATCGTAGAACGTGTTGTTCGCGATTGAGAAGTTATCGCTCAAGGTCCAGGTCTGAACGATCTGCAGCATGGCGTGCACGGCGTGCGCGCCGGTGCCGTCCGGCTCATCGATGAGCGTGCGAGGGTTCAGCCGCGTGGTGCCAGTCAGATCCACCTCCGTGCCAAAGCCCGTGACACTGCTGAGTGGCGGTGCGCCGGTGAGATAGGTGCTGTTGTCGATGAGGCCTTGGTTCACCCGGTTGATACCGTCGTTCTCCCGATAGCGCGTATCGGTGATGTCGGCATTGATTGCGATTTTGTAGTTGGATGTCGGCTGGAAGAGCAGGGCGCCATACAGCGACTGCTGATGGAAGAACATGTCGTAGTAGTAACTGCCGCTATCGTTGCTCGTGAAGCTCAGACGTCCGGCCAGAGTCTGGGTGAGTGGTCCACCCACATCCAAGCTCAAAATACGCTTCTGATGAGTGTCCGCCTCAAGCGACGCGGTCGTCGCGAATGTGGTCATGGACGGCATTTTGGTGGTCATGTCGATGGAACCGCCCACACCCGGTCCGGCCCCGCCTTGGACGCTGGCCGGACCCTTGATGATGTCGATGGAGTCCACCATGTTGAAGCTGATCGGCGCGCCGTAGCCGTTGAGGGTGAAACTGTCGCGCATCCCATTGTAGAACACGTCGGCGAACTGACCGCGAATGCGGGGTACGTTGGGCTGGCCGAACGAGGCGTCCGAATAGGCGCTCGCGGTCAGAGAGGAGAACCCACCGGGATTCTGCACGTCGAGGGCGTCGAGTTGCGCTTTGGACAACACCGTATTGTTGCGCGGGGTATCCATTACGCTCAAATCGAGCCCGAAAGCGGAGCCGGAGGTGACGGTGGTGGGCATGATCAGGTCGCCGCGCCTGACGCCGTTGACGACGATCTCGTCGAGATCGCCCGAGGAATTCGCGGGAGGGGCTTCCGCGGCGGGACTTGGGTCAGCCTGCGCGGAGTGATAAGCGGCGACGATCGCGCACGAAAAAACAATTGAAGCACGAATCCTAAGTGCCAAGAGTTCACCTCATCCCGATGATTATTGATCGTTGCAACGCGCCTCGATGCTATCAGGGACCCTCGGCGTGTCAAGCGCGTGGCGGTTGCGCAACGTCGGGAGTTTCTTTTAAAAAAAATCTTCGCTGCTCTCGCGAGGTGCTGCTTCGAAAACGAACGTGTCGTGCGACGGCGGTTGCACCGAACTCGCGCGTGCCTCGCGCGACGCCGCACCGAACTAGAGCAGCAATGGCAGCGTGTTGCATCACCGCATGCCACCCGCCGGGCGCAGCGATGGCGACTGCCGGAACGTACCTGAGAACGAATTGTTTGTTTTAGGCAATCGGAAGGCGCGTCGAATTGAACCGCACACGATATGATCGCGCGGTTATTCACGGAGCGTCTTTCATGATTCGAAGAAATTGCGGTGTGCTGTTGGCCCTCCTGACGCTCGTTCTCATGTGCGATTGCCTCGCCCAGGAGATCCCGGCAACGCGGCCGAAGGTCAGAACCATCACGGCGTTCGTGCGTCTGAGCGACCCGTTCGAGGCGCAGGTGAGCGAGGCGTTGAAAGTTCTCAGAGACGCCAAGTCCGAGTTTGAGCAGCGCGGCTACGAAGTGGAAACCGTGCGTATCGTGACCCAGCCGCTCGCCGAGTTGGTGCAGGGCAAAACCGCTGAGCAAGCGCTTGCGTACCTTAAGCGTTTCGACGATCTGTCCGCGCGGGAGAAATTTCTGCCCAACGTTGGACCGGCCATGCTCAAGGACACGGACGATCCGAAGACCATGCATCTGCTCGCGCAAGTACTATCGACGTTGCCGAACCTCAACGCGAGTTCGATACTCGCCGATGAGGATGGGATTCATTGGAAGACGGTGCGCGAAACTGCGGCATTGATCCACTACGTTGCGGAGCATAGCCCGCGCAGCCAGGGAAATTTCAATTTCACCGCGACCGCCATGCTCAAACCCCTGGGGCCCTACTATCCCGGTACGTATCACACGGGCGCAGGCCATCAGTTCTCCATCGGATTCGAGTCCGCCAACGTAGTGCAGGCCGTATTTGCGCGTACGCACGGCAATTTCGAGGAATCCGTCGGCGCGCTTACCCGCGAGCTGACCGTACACGCAAAGGTTGCCGAGGCGGTCGGAAATAAACTCGCCGCCGCGAGCGGCTGGACTTTCACGGGAGTCGATCCGACTCCGGCGCCACTCGGCGATGTCTCGATCGGCGCCGCCATGGAGACGTACAGCGGTGGGAAATTCGGGTCGAGCGGTACTCTTACGGCGGCACTGATCATCACCACGGCGGTCAAGGCGGTGCCCGTCAAGCAAATTGGCTATTCAGGTCTGATGGTACCCGTCCTGGAAGACAAGCTGATCGCGCGCCGTTGGGCGGAGGGCACCATCACTACCGACTCATTGCTCGCCTATTCGGCGGTGTGCGGCACCGGACTCGACACGGTACCCTACCCTGGAGACATCGGCGAAGCGCAGCTCGCCCGCATACTCGGGGATGTTGCCTCGCTTGCATTCAAGTGGCACAAGCCGCTCTCTGCGCGCTTGCTGCCGGTGAAAGGCAAGAAAGCCGGCGATTCGACCGATTTCTCCAGTCAGTACCTGTTCAATACGCAGCTTCACGAGCTCCCATAGCGATGCTGCTCGCCGAGAGGTGAGACTTCGATATGCTAATTAAAACATAGATTTACAGCGGTTATTTCAAGTAGGGCAATCGCTGATTCAAGCCCCTGCCCGGGTGAAGCACGGCCACCGGGGGGCGAGCGCGGCCTTCAGCGAAATCCTACAAAGAATGCAGGTCCGTGAGAGTGCTGTGCCGCTCACGCGATAATTAAGGTGGCGCCGGGTAACACAATTGCAATTCTGGCGCGACAGGAAATCCTGAATGAAAATCCGCTTCGGTTACGAACTCGTTTATCACTGCCCGACTGCAACACCGATGATCTTGATGGTGCAGGCCGAGCCCAGTGCGACTCAGCGCTTGTTGATTCCCGACCACATCTCCACGACACCGCAGGTGCCTGTCGAATCTTATCGTGATGGATTTGGCAATGTTTGTTCGCGCCTCGAGGTGCCGGCAGGCGCGATTCGAGTATCGGCCGACGCAGTCTTCGAGGATTCGGGTATCCCGGAGCCGGCTCACTTGGAGGCCCAAGACACCGCCATCAGTGCGCTGCCTCACGACGCGCTGATCTATTTACTCCCGAGCCGCTACTGTGAGAGTGATTTGCTGGCTTCGGAGGCGCTGCGGTTGTTCGGACATCTCGCGCCCGGATGGTCGCGCGTGCAGGCTATTTGTGACTTCGTGAATCAACACGTGACATTCGGCTACCAGTACGCCAGATGCACCAAGACCGCGCTCGAAACCTTCCGCGAACGCCAGGGTGTGTGCCGCGACATGGCGCATCTCGCGATCTCGCTGTGCCGCGCGATGAACATTCCGGCGCGCTACGCCACGAGTTATTTGGGCGACATCGGCGTGCCGGCCGTGGATGCGCCCATGGACTTCGCCGGCAGCATGGAGGTCTTTTTGCAGGGCGCCTGGCATGTTTTCGACCCGCGCAACAATGCGCGGCGCATCGGACGTCTGACGATCGCGCGCGGTCGAGATGCGGCGGACGTGGCGATCAGCACGGCATTCGGGCAGGCGTATCTTCCCGTGTTTCGAGTGTGGACCGACGAAATCAGCGATGCGGCGTGCGCTGAATTGCAGCGCGAATACGCACGGGACTTTGCCTCGCAAGCTGCGTAACATCAAACCTTACCTGAACGAAATGGTCGACCACTATCGAGGTGAAGAGCATGTTGAGGAAGTTATTCATTGCGCTGGCTGGCACAGCCCTCGTTTCGACGGCACTGGCGCAGGTGGTCGACGCTGTGAAGGAAACCGGCAAAGCCGCCGCAGAGAGCACGAAACAGGGAGCCGACGAGGCGCAGGGTGCAGTTCATTCCGGTCCCAAAAAAGCCTTGGACAAAACCAAGGGCAAGGTGCACAAGGCGAAGGCCAAGTATCATCGCCACAAGGCGAAGGCAGCCGCCGATGCGGCGGTACACTAGCGCTGCCTTACCCGATTTGATCTCCGCCGCCCCAAACCGCTCTCTCATCAGACGTAAGATACAGTTTCGCGCGTTGACCACTCACGGCGGCGAGTACCGCGGCCTCGATTATGGCGACCACTGCGACGACTTGATCGGCCGGCACGGGGTTGGGTTCCCCACTACGCAGTGCGGCGGCGATCGCGATATAGAACTGCCGCTGATCGCCACGCAGCGCGGGGATGCGCCGTTGGTCGTGGGTTCCGTCGAGCAACAGCAGATCATCGGTATCGGCACCCCAATCCGCATCGGTGGGCATCATGCCGGCCAAGAGTTGCGCTTCCTGTTGGTCGGCGCCGTGTTTGACCAAACTGCCCTGGGTTCCGTGAATGAGAAAGCGGTGCACGCCGCCGGCGACGAGCATGCTGGCATGCAAGATCACCCGCCGGCCGCCGTAGTCGAGCACCACATGAGCCCAGTCATCCGCCAGGGCACCCGCGCGCTGGCGTGCGAAATTGGCGTGCAAGCAGTCAGGCAGGCCGAACAACAGTAGCGCTTGATCGACGAGGTGCGGCCCCAGGTCGAACCAGATTCCGCTCCCGGGCCCGCTTCCTTCACGCCAGCGGCGGCGCACTTCGGGACGGAAGCGGTCGATATGCGATTCGAAGTGCATAACCTCGCCAACCAAGTTGTCCGCGAGCGCACGCCGTATGCTCAGAAAATCGCTGTCCCAGCGTCGGTTGTGAAACGCCGCGAGCAATCGCCGCTGGGCTCTGGCGAGTTCTCGCAGTTCGCGAGCCTCAGCCAAGGTAAGCGTAAACGGCTTGTCCACCACGACGTGCTTTCCCGCGCGCAGCGCCGCGCGCGCGAGCGGCGCATGACTGTCGTTCGGCGTCGCAATCACCACCAGATCGACGTCGCCGGATTGGATCAAGTCGAGAGGGTCGGCGACCACTTCAACGTTTGCGAGATCCGCGCGCACCTTCGCGGCATCGCGAGACGCCAGGGTGTTCAGCCGGAGGCCGGCCGTCGCGCCAATCAGAGGCGCATGAAACGTCTTTCCCGAGTAACCATACCCGATGAGCCCGACGCGAATGGCATCGGCTTGTTCAGCTAGCACCGTCAATAATCTCTCGTGTCGGCTTGGAATGCGTTATCGAATACATAGTCCGCAACACGCTGACCCATCCTGATGCCTTCGGTCTTATCGAACTGCCAATGAATCCCAAGATAGATGCGGCTTTGCCCGTTCTCTTCCTCGGCCTGTGATAGCGACGAGAAGCTACGGGGCTCGAGGGGCCGTATTTTGCCATCGTTGCCGCGCGTTTCACCGTCGAATTCGTCGGACGTAAAGCTGAAGGCGATCCGATCGGTACCGTAGAACCGACGCAAAATTTCGAACAGCGCACCACCAAAGCCTGCGTGCCCGGACGGATAACTCGGGAAGGGTGGTGTGAAGTTGACTCCGGTAAGATTGCTGGCCGGTGCGCCCAAGGGCCAAAATGTGGGATCCCCCTGCGTTTGCGGATTCCCATCACCTTTGCCGGTGGGGCCGGTGCCCTCATCGGACTCGCGTATGCCGGTCACCGGTCTCCATACGTCATAGAGGTACTTCGACTTCCACACGGAAATCGCCGCGTCCGCCATCGCGACATTAACGAGCGCGAATAGGCGCGCCATGTCGCTGACGCTCGAACTGCTCTTGCTGATCTCGGTCGTGATCTCATTGTACAAGCGCGGCGGGGCGCACAGGCTCGGTGTGCCGTCATAGGCCCAATAAATGCCGATGTACGTCTGTTCGGCGGTGCGTTGTGTCGGCGTGTGGACACCGTCCCCGCCGAGCGACTTAACTTCGTCGTAGGCGGCGGTATATTCCGGGCTGGTGAGCGCCGGAGGTGGCGTTGCCAGGAACTGTATCGCTGAGCGGAGGACGAAGGGCTTGACCTCACCCCAGTAGGCCCCCAAAGCAATGGGCGAGAGCGCAATCGGATCTTGGCGCCAGTCACCCGGTTCGTTGCCCGTAACCCATTCGGTTCCAAGTTTCGGATCCGGCACCGCTGAGCCATCGTCCGCTCGCAGCGCCAAGATCCCTGCGGCTGCGAGATGACCGATTGCAACGCCGCGATTCTTCATCGCACCGTCCCTGGAGGGAATGCGATTGAGTTCTTGCGCATACAGCGCGTCGAAGTTCGGCCTTTGCGAGGGGAATAGGGCGCTCAAGGTGTCGTGCGCAGACGTCGCGATAGCGGCATCGACGGATGCAGGTTCGCGGGCCCGCGGCAGGCCCAAGTAGCTTCGGTAGCCCCCCAAGATTGAATTGACCGATTCAAACATCGATACATGTACGATCGCCATTGCACGGCTCGAGCGCGTCGGACCCAGTTGCTCGCCGTAGACCCGATTCTCTCCCGGGGCGACCGGCGTATGATCCAAGCCGGTCGCATCGACGGCCAGCTGGTTCCAGTAACGCAGGGCATCGACGCTGGCGTTCGAGCGTCGATGCGCCGTGTAGCGAAACACGTCCTTGGTCGCCGGCTGAACGCGCGGTCCATAGATTTCCTGTGGATTCTTCGGCGGCCCATCCGCCATTACCAAGCTGCTCGAAGCGCCAAAGAAAATAGCGGCAACGCATATCACAGCACGGCCAACTGCGGTCACAGCCATAGTAAACCTGCTCTTATAGGTTGTTCTAGGAACGAATCCTAAGCGAGTCTGCGATTTTCATGAAATGTCGCCAGCTGTGTACTATTTCGGCGATGACAATCGACAACTGTCAAATCAAAGGCGCGCGCGCGCTTATGCGGCAGGCGCAAGGATAAGGTATCGTTTGCGCGTGTAGCGGACTACGAGTTCATGACGCATCGCTGTGCCTGTCTGCGGCTGCTTTGTTTGG
>CAYRAC010000191.1:0-7111 GCA_964422045.1 uncultured Steroidobacteraceae bacterium | reverse complement strand
AGCCTGCTCGTCGGTTCCTAACGGCGGCAGGTCTCCCTGGACTACCGCGCGCCATGCGACCGCGTCGGTGGGCAACACCACGTTGTGCCGCACCAACTCGATAAAGGCGCTCGAATCGCCGCACCCGAGCCACGCGGCGAGTTCGGCGCTCGACATGCGTTCCACCGTCTCCTTTTGCCAATGCGCCAATTGCGTCTCGTCGAAGCGCGCGGGCGCGCGGCCCAGGTGTTCGAAGCGAAAGTGCTGCGGCATGGCGGACGGCGGCAACCAGCCGTCAACGTCGCTCGCATGCCCCAGTCGGAACAGATGATTGAGCACGGCGGCGGGCAGGAATCCGCGTTCGCGAAATTCCAGGGCACTGGTACTGCCGTGCCGCTTCGACAGCGGCGCGCCGTCCGCCCCGACCAGCAAGCCGACATGACCGTAGCCGGGCCGCCTCATCTGCAACGCGTCGAGCACCATCAGTTGGCGCGGCGTATTCGTGAGATGATCATCGCCGCGCAATACGTGCGTGACTCCCATGAGCGAGTCGTCGACGGCATTGCAAAAGAAGAACCCCGAGGTACCGTCGTCGCGGCGGATGATGAAGTCGCCTATATCGTTCGACAGAAATCGCTGCGGGCCGTGTACCACGTCCAGAAACTCGACGATTTGGTCGGCTGGCACCGCAAATCGAAGAGTCGGCTTGAGACCGCGTGCGGTTCGTTCGGCGCGCTGCGCCGCCGTCAAGTGCCGGCAGGTGCCGGCGTAGCGCGGCGGGCGGCCCGCCATCCGCTGCAGCTTGCGCGACAACTCCAGCTCTTCCGGCGTGCAGAAACACGGGTACGCTTGGCCGTCTTGCTCTAGCCGTGCATACAGCACTCGATACAGATCGCCGCGTTCCGCCTGCGAATAAGGCGCCGACGGGCCGCCGATGTCGGGGCCCTCATCCCAGTCCAAGCCCAGCCAGCGCATTTCCCCCATCAACTCGTCGAGGAAGCGCAGTTGGCTGCGCTCCGCATCGGTGTCTTCGATGCGCAAGATGAAGCGCCCGCCGCTCTTTCGCGCCCAAAGGTGGCTGAAAAGGGCGGTTCGCGCGTTGCCGAGGTGTAACGCCCCGGTGGGGCTCGGCGCAAACCGGGTGGTGACAGGGAATGAATCTTTGCTCGCCGACATATCTCAAGATTGTACCTATTCGAGTAGAATCTCGGAGCATGAAACAGCTATTACTCGTCCTCGGATTGATTTCGGCGGCCGCTCCCTTGGTGACTTTCGCGGCTGAGAGCCCCGTCGCGCCGGCGGCGGCCAAGACCGCGACCCCGCCCGCGCCGGCCGCGCAGCAAGTCCAAGTATTCACGTCAATGGGAAATTTCACGCTCGAATTGAATGCCGAGCGAGCGCCGTTGACCGTGGCGCACTTCATGCGCAACGTCGATTCGGGGCAGTATACCGGCACGATCTTTCACCGCGTCATCGCGAATTTCGTAATCCAGGGCGGCGGCTTCGATGCCGACTACAAAATCAAACCCGCGCCCACCAAGGTAGTCAACGAGTCCGGCAATGGCTTGACCAATCAACGCGGCACCGTCGGAATGGCTCGCGGTCCGGAGCCGCACGGGAGCGATTGTCAGTTCTACGTCAATTTATTCGACAACGAGGCGCTCGATCCCAACAAGACCCGTTGGGGCTATGCGGTCTTCGGCAAGGTCGTGCAGGGCATGGACGTGGTCGATAAGATCGGCAACGTGGCGACCGGCGCGCGCGGGCCGTTCAAAGAAGATGCGCCCTTGCAGCCGGTGGTGATTCAACGAATCGAGCGCGTCGCCGGCCCCTAAGCGAAGTGGCGACGCTCTTCATCTCCGATTTGCACATCGACGCCAGCCGGCCGGACATCACCGAACAATTTCTGAATTTTCTCTCCGTCGAAGCCAGCAGCGCCGAGGCTCTGTATATTCTCGGCGACTTGTTCGAGTCGTGGATTGGAGATGATGCCGCCGATCCGGCGCAGGTCAAGGCGATCGCCGGTCTAAAGGAGTTGACGTCGAGCGGCGTGCCGTGCTTCGTGATGCACGGCAATCGCGACTTTTTATTGGCTGCCGAGTTCTGCCGCTCGAGCGGCGCGCAGCTTCTGCCCGATCCGCTGATCGTCACCCTGTACGGCGAAGCGGTGCTGGTGATGCATGGCGATGCGCTGTGTACCGACGATCGATCGTATCAGCGGCTGCGCGCCACGGTGCGTGAGGCCGATTGGCAACGGCAGTTTCTCGCCCTCTCCGTGGCGTCGCGCCGCGCGCTCGCGGGTGCGGCGCGCGCCGGCAGTCAGGCGCACACCGCCGCGCTCGAATACGCGATTGCCGACGTCAATGCCGACAGCGTGGCGCAGGCGTTGCGCGCTGCCGGCGCCGCGACGCTGCTGCACGGTCACACCCATCGCCCGGCGATCCACGCGTTGCAGGTCGACGGCCGCCCCTGCACGCGCATCGTACTCGGCGATTGGTACCATCAAGGCAGCGTATTGCGTTGGAGCCGCGGCGGACCGGATCTGCAGTCGCTGTCGCGATGAGAGCCCGGAGAATCACGAGGTTCTAACTTGCCGCGGGCGGCCCCGAGTGAAACCGAAACACCGGGTCGGGCCGGGTGATCAGCTCTGCCTCGAGCGCCGCGAAGTCCTCAACCCGTTGCTGCAGTTTTACTTCCGCCCGCTTGGCGGCGCGCCGTGCGAGATCGAGATAGACTTTAAAATGGCGCGCCTCGGCATCGTGCAGGCCGAGGAACAAATCGCTCCACGGCGCACCAATGGCCGGCGCCAGAGCGGCGAATCGTTCGCACGAGCGCGCCTCGATGAACGCGCCGCAAATCATCAGGTCGACTTCGCGTTGCGGTTCGCCGCGGGCGACGAGGCGGCGCAGACGCTCCGCGTAGCGGCCAGGAGCCAGGCGCCGCGGGGTCACGCCGGCGCTCGACATGAGCTTGGCGACTTGCTCGTAATGCCGCAACTCCTCGCGTGCCAGGCGCGACATCTTGCCGGCCAGTTCCAGATCCTCGGCGTAGGCGAACATGAGCGCAAGCGCGGTCGACGCCGCCTTCTTTTCGCAATTGGCATGATCGATCATCAGCACATCCGGTGTCGCGCACGCCTGCGCGATCCACGCATCGGGGGTCGGAGCGCGCAACAAGGGATGCGCAAACGGCGCTGCCGCGCCGCTCACGCCGGCGTTTTGAGCGCCGCGATCGCCTGCAGCAGCGCATCCGCCGATTGATAGCGATCGTTCGGCGACTTGGCGAGCAAGCGCAGCAGGATCTGCCGGTAGTCCGCGAATTGCGGCGCAATCTCCGGCAGATCCGCACGCTTGTGCTTGTAAATGACTTCCATCGCTGTCGCGCCCGTGTAGGGTTTCTTGCCGGTCAGCATTTCGTAGAACATGACGCCCAGGCTGTACAAATCGCTGCGCCGGTCGATCTGCTCCGCATGACCCTGTTCCGGGCTCATGTAATAGGGCGTGCCGAAGATCTCCCGCGTGCCCGTCAAGGACACCTCGATTTCGTTCGCCTTGGCCAGCCCAAAATCGATCAAGCACAACGAGCCGTCGGCGCGCAGCATGACATTGGCCGGCTTCAGATCCCGGTGCAGCACTCCTACCGAATGTATCGCCTCGAGAGCGCTCGCAATTTGTTCGACATAGCCGACGGCGGCCGGGGGCGACAGCGGCGTCTTCATACGCTGGCGCAAATCGCCGGCCGGAAAATGCTCCATCGCGATATAGGCGTGATCATCCGCCACGCCGAGATCGTAAATGCGCACGATATTCTGGTGCTTCAAGCCGGCGACGATCTCGTATTCCTGCAAGAAGCGGTCGAAGCCAACGATGCGCTCGGACACATCGGGCACTTGATTGAACACTTTGAGCACGACCAGCGTACCGGCGCGCTCGCTTTCGGCGAGATAGATTGTGCACATGCCGCCGCTGCCAATCTGCCGGATACAGCGATGGCCGCGGATCATCACCGATCCGAAACGGTAGCGCTGCCCGAAATTCGGCTGCGCGCGCAGCCGCGACAGCGCCTGTTTGTGTTCGCGCGACGCGGCCTCAATGGCCCTCACCAGCAAGTCGCGATCGATCTTGCGGCCGTACAAACGGTGCACGCCGCGGCTCGCAGACGGCTTAGGGTTAGGCGTATCCTTCAGCAAGATGAGTACGATGGGCGCGAACTCGGGCTTCGCCGCGAGCTCGGCCGCCAGTGCTTCAGCGGCCGCAGTCGGTGGGGCCGCGACGATGATGACGGCGTCAAAGCCGACGGCGGCGAATTGCGCATCGAGCGGATTGTCGTCGCCCAGGCGATGCTCGACGAGCTTGACGTCCGGCCACTCGATCTCAGCGTGCTTCTTGACCAGCAGTCGATAGTCGGCTCGCGCCGCGATCACCAGTAGGCGCATGGCACTTGAGGCTGCAGCGCGCAGCGGCGGCTATCGAACGGACTTGAGTCCACGACCGGCGCCCTCGCGACGTTGCTGCTTCGCTTCGTCAGAGCGTTCTCCCTGCAGGCGCGCAAGATACTCCGGCGTCACATCGCCGGTGACGTATTCACCCGAAAAACACGAGGTATCGAAAGTCTTGATCTTGGCATTGTCGTGGCGCACCGCATGCTCCAGATCCACCAAATCCTGGTAGATCAGCCAGTCGGCGCCGATGATGTCGCGAACTTCGTTGTCGGTATGGCCGGCGGCAACCAGCTCGGAAACATCCGGCATGTCGATGCCGTAGACGTTGGGATAGCGCACCGGCGGCGCTGCGGACGCAAAGTAGACCTTTTTGGCCCCGGCTTCGCGCGCCATGTCGATGATTTGCGCGGAGGTGGTGCCGCGCACGATCGAGTCGTCGACCAGGAGCACATTCTTGCCGCGAAACTCCAGGTCGATCGCATTCAACTTGCTGCGCACCGACTTCGCGCGCTGCTCCTGGCCGGGCATGATGAACGTGCGTCCGATGTAGCGATTCTTGATGAAGCCCTCGCGATACTTGACGCCGAGCAGCTGCGCGACCTGTACCGCGCTCGTGCGGCTGGTGTCGGGAATCGGGATGACCACATCGATGTCGTGCTCCGGGCGCTCGCGCTTGATTTTCTCGGCGAGGCGCTCGCCCATGCGCAAGCGCGCTTTGTATACGGAGATGTTGTCGATGATCGAGTCGGGTCGCGCGAAATACACATATTCGAAAATACACGGCGTGTGGCGCGCGCTCGCCACGCAGGCTTGCGCATAAAAACGCCCCTGCTCGTCGATGAACACCGCCTCGCCCGGCGCCACGTCACGCACCATGTCGAACCCGAGCATGTCGAGCGCCACGCTTTCCGATGCCAGCATCCACTCCGTTCCCTTTTTCGTGTCGCGCTTGCCGATCACGAGCGGCCGGATGCCGTTGGGATCGCGAAACCCCAGGATGCCGTGGCCTATGACCATCACCACCACCGCATAACCGCCGCGGCAGCGGCGATAGACGGCGTTGGCCGCCGCGAAAATATCGGCCGGCGTGACCCGCGGCGTACCGACGCGCTGCAGCTCGGAGGCCAACACGTTCAACAGCACTTCTGAATCGGAGCCGGTGTTGAGATGGCGGCGGTCCTCGCGCACCAGCACCTCGGTGAGTTCGCGCGAATTGGTCAAATTTCCGTTATGGCCGAGACACAGGCCGTATGGCGAGTTGACGTAGAAGGGTTGCGCATCGTTTGCACTGTCGGCGCCGGCGGTGGGATAGCGGACATGGCCGATCCCGATATTGCCTTTCAGCTTGAGCATGTGTTTCTGCTGAAACACGTCGCGCACCAGGCCTTTATCCTTGCGCATGAACAGTTCGCCGTCCAAGGCGGTCATGATGCCGGCGGCATCCTGGCCACGATGCTGCAGTACAGTCAGCGCGTCATAGATGCGTTGATTGACCGCGCTCAGACCCACCATTCCGACGATTCCGCACATGAAGGACCTCCGGCTTAATTTGGCTTGATCTTGACGCCGGTGAGGCGCTCGAGCTTGGCCCACGGGTCGCCTTTTTCGCCGACCATGGCCCGCAGCCAATCGCCCACCGTCTCACCGTACGGAACCAGCTTCGATTGGTGCCACCACTCTTCCTGGTTCAAATGCAACAGCTCGGCGCCGATGGTAATCAAGCCGACGAGTACTGCGCCGCGTACGATTCCGAACAGCACGCCCAAGACGTGATCCATGACACCGAGCCCGAGGCCTCGGGTGAGATATCCGAGCAGCATACCGGCGACCCAGCCGACCACGAGGACCAGCACCAAAACCACCAAGCGTCCCACCCAGGGTGCGACGTGCGGATCGTGCAGCAAACCGCCTAAATGCGGTTCGACCATGGGCCCAAATTTCCAGGCCGCCCAAACGGCAAGAATCCAAAAAACCAGCGATGCGGCTTCGCGGACGAAGCCGCGCAGGAATCCGACCAGGGTTGATCCCAACAGAACGAACAGGATAAAGACATCGGCTCCGGTCAATTCTGCCATCCTCGTGTACCGCAACACCGCATTCTACCGGAGCGCGGCGGGTGCCGTCGTGAAACGAGCACCAGAAACCCCAAATCTAAGGTCCTGGGGGCACGAGAGTGCCGCTGTGACCCAGCGAATTGAGTTTCGCCACCGCGGCGGCGGCGGCATTGCGATCCGCCATCGGGCCGACGCGAACCCGGTAGCGCAGCGCCGCCCCCGTCCCACCCGGCAATACATACACCGCGAAACCCTGCGCCTTCAATTGATGCACCAATTTGTCTGCGTTGGCGCGGCTCGCGAAGCTGCCGAGCTGCACCGACCACGGGTGCCCGATCGCCGGCAACTTTGACGCGGCTGCCGCCGACGTGGGGGCCGGCGGCGCGCTTTCAAGCGCTGCCGGCGCTGGCTCCGCGACCGCCGTGCCCGGCGCGTCCTGCGGCGCCGGGCTCGACGCCGCGGCGGGCTCGGGCGCGGGCGGCGGTTCAGGCGCCGGCGCTTTGCGGGTCGCCAAATCCACGGTGACATTGCGCACCTGTTCCGTGGCACTCGCCGGCGCGCTCAACATCGGTGCGGCGGCCGGCGCCGGCGGCGGCGCCGGGCCCGAAAAAAAATACGGCACGATCAATATGATGAG
>CAYRAC010000190.1:2252-7126 GCA_964422045.1 uncultured Steroidobacteraceae bacterium | reverse complement strand
ACAAGAATGCGAATTACGATGAAACCACGGTGCTGCACGTCGCGGCGCTGTGGCAGCCGAACGAATCGCTGACCGTCGCTCCCAGCATTTTCTATCAGAACCGCCAGCGCAACGATGTCACCATCTACTGGCCCACCATCTCGAATCCCTCCGAGAACCGCTACTTCAGCTTGGATCCGACGGCCCGCCCGGAACCGGACAAGCTGTATCTCCCGTCGGTCACCGTCACGGCGGATTTCGGCCCGGCGCGGCTGATTTCAACGAGCGCGTACTTTCACCGCGACGAGATCTCGGGCTACGACGGCACGCTGTACAACCTCGGCTACTATCAAACACTCGGCACGGTCGATTTCCCGCTGCTCGACGGATCGGGTGTCCATCTGCCCGCGGGCTTGACGGATTATCGCGCGCCCGCCTCGGTCACCAACCAGCAGCGCAATTTCACCCAGGAATTCCGGCTGCAGTCGACCGACCCGACCGCCCGCTTCGGCTGGACGACGGGCGTGTTCTATTCGCTCAACCGCCAATTCAGCCTCGAGGAAATCCACGATCCGATGGTGGATCAGTTTTTCCTTCAGGAGTTGGGCGAGACCGCCTCCCAAGCCTTTTCTGACACCGTCGATGTGAACCCGAATGGCAGTTCCTATCTGCCGATGGGCGATTCGTATTTCAACCGCCTGTTGAGCCACGACCGGCAGATCGCCGGTTTCGGTGAATTGAATTTCAAAATCACGGACGCCCTGAAACTCACCGGCGGAGTACGCGTCTCGAAGACGAGTTTCTCGATCGAGAGCCTGTCGGGCGGACCGCAGAACAGTGGGCCGCGCCCGGGCGCGAACTCGAACAGCCAGATACCGGTCACGCCGAAGGCGAGCTTGCAGTGGCAGGTGGACCCGAACAACATGTACTACGTTACCTACGCCAAGGGCTTTCGCAGCGGCGGCGGCAACCCGACCATACCGTACGACCCCACATACCAGCAGACCGACGTCGGCTGTACTCAGGATTTCCTCAATTTCGGAATTCCCCATGCGCCGGCCACCTACAAGTCCGACTCGGTGCAAAGTTTCGAAGTGGGCGCCAAGAACAACATCGACAATCGCGTCCGGTTGGCGAGCAGCGTGTACTACATTCTCTGGAACAACATCCAAGCCAATGTGGTGCCGCCCATCTGCCAGATCCAGTGGACCGATAATCTGGGCAACGCCACGGTGAAGGGCTTCGACGTGCAGGCGGATGTCGAAGTCACCAGCGCCGTCAGCATGAATGTGAGCTTCGGAGTCACCGACGCACGCTACACCAAGAACGCGTACCCGAGCGGCGCGAACACCACCGGGCCGAATCCGCCGTTGCCGCTGGTCTACGCGGGCGACGCGGTCGCGGGCCCGAATGGCATCGGCACCGGCTACTCGATTCCGCCCTACCAGGGATCCGTGGGGCTCGAATACAAATTCAAAGTGGCCGCGCAAGAGGCATTCCTGCGCGCGGACTACGAGTACAAGGCGGCGGACAAATGGAAGGATGCCGCCGAAGATCCGCGCACCTCCAGTTACGATCCGACCTCCTTCCCCTTGGGCGCACAAAAGTTCGCATCGCTGCGCGCCGGCACGAATATCAACGGTTGGGACTTATCGATGTTCTGCGATAACGTCACCGACTCGCATACGATCTTGAACTTCAATCACCAGACGAACTCTTACGACACCAGTCCGCCCTCGATTGCCGGTCTGCTCGCAAGTCCCGCGTACCGCTACATTTCCTATCGACCGCGGACTTTCGGCATCACCGTCACCTTCCGCCACTGACGCGGAAAGGTTACGCGACCGCTCGCTTCGATTCCTGGCCGTACGCCGCGCGCACGGCAGCGGCCAGGAGTTCGAGCCCCTCATTGAGCACCGTCTCGGGAATCGTCAACGGCGCGAGCAACCGCACCACGTTCACCGAGGTACCGCAGGACAGGAGTATCAGGCCGCGAGTCTCGGCCTGCGTCAGGATCGCCGCCGTCAACTCAGGATCGGGTTCTTTGGATTTCAGGTCCTTGACGAGTTCGAAGGCCACCATCGCCCCGAGACCGCGCACCTCGCCGATGCACGGCAGCTCCTTGGCGAGCGCCACAAGCCGGCTGCGCATTTTGTCGCCGACGCTCACCGCCCGATTGCACAGTCCCTCTGCCTCGATCACATCCAATACTGCGTGTGCGGCCGCGATGCTGATCGGGTTGCCGCCGTAGGTGCCGCCGAGACCGCCGGCATGCGCGCTATCCATGATGCTGGCACGTCCCGTCACTCCCGATAGCGGGAAGCCTCCGCCCAAACCCTTGGCGGTGGTGATGAGGTCGGGCACCACGCCCGAATGTTCGATGCAGAACATCTTGCCGGTACGCGCCATGCCGCTCTGCACTTCGTCGGCGATCATCACGATGCCGTGCTCGTCGCACACGCGCCGCATCGCGCGCAGAAAATCGAAGGGCGCAACGTTGAAGCCGCCCTCGCCTTGCACCGGTTCGATGATGATGGCGGCGACCGACTTCGGATCGACGTCGCCGTGAAACAGCCGCTCCAAATCGGCCAGCGCCTGTTCCGTCGTAATGCCCCGAAAGGCTTGCGGAAATTCGGCGTGATACACCTCGGCCGGGAACGGCCCGAAGCCGCGCTTGTACGGCATGACCTTGCCGGTCAGCGCCATGGTCAAGAGCGTGCGGCCATGGAAGCCGCCGGAAAAAGCGATCACCGCGGAACGCTTGGTGTGGTAGCGCGCGATCTTGACGGCGTTCTCGACGGCCTCGGCACCCGAACTCAAAAACATCGTCTTCTTGGCGAAATCGCCGGGCGCCAACGCATTGAGCCGCTCGGCGAGCCGAACGTAGGACTCGTAGGGCGCAACGTGGAAGCAGGTGTGGGTGAATTCTTGCGCCTGCTGCGCCACCGCCTCCATGACCCGCGGATGACGGTGCCCGGTATTGAGGACGGCAATTCCCGCCGCAAAATCGACGAACCGACGGCCGTCGACATCCCATAGCTCGGAGTTCTCCGCCTTCGCCACGTAAATCCCCCGGGTACCGACGCCGGCCGGCACCGCGGCCGCCTTGCGAGTTTTAAGATCGGATGATTTCGACATTTACGCTCCCCTGGATGCGCCGCATAGAGCGGGAACGGTATCATTGGCCGCTAATTTGAGCAAAAGGTTGAATCATGAGCACGGCGCCTCCCAGGTTGAGCGGGACTCTCAATGTGCGGATTCTGCGCTCCACCGCCGACAGCCAGGAGGAGCGAGACGATCGGGTCGCCGTGGAAGCGCCGCTCGAATTCCTGTTGCATCACCCCTCGCTCGGGATGGAACCCATGTCCTTCGGCACGACCATGCGCACCCCGGGTGAGGACGAATTTCTCGCCGCGGGACTCCTTTATGGAGAAGGCATCGTGAATCAAGCGGCAGACATCGACGCACTCGAGTCGAGCACGCGGCGGCCGAATGTCGTCAACGTACGCCTGCGCCCGACGGTGCAAATCGTGCCCAACACCCCGGCGCGGCTGTTTTCCGCCGGCTCGAGTTGCGGCGTTTGCGGCACCACGGGACTCGATGCGGCGATCGCCCGTGCCGCCGCGACGCGGATTGCGGCGACCGGAGACGTGCCTTTATCGCTGCTGCTGCATCTGCCGCAGCGCATGCGTGCGGCGCAATCGAAGTTCGGCGATACCGGCGGCGTACATGCGTCGGCGCTGTTCGATTTTTCGGGCACTTTGCTCAACGTGGCGGAGGACGTGGGCCGCCACAATGCCTTCGACAAGCTGGTCGGCATGAGTTTGATATCCGGCGCCTTGCCGCTGACCGAGCGCATCGTGGTCTTGAGCGGGCGCGCCAGTTTCGAACTCGTGCAGAAGGCGATCCGTGCCGGCGTGAGCATTCTCGCTGCCATCGGCGCGCCATCCAGTTTAGCGGTCAACCTCGCATCGACCTCGGGACTGACCTTGGTGGGATTCTTGCGCGAGGCGCACTGCAACGTCTACTCGCACGCCGAGCGCCTGAGCCGCGCGCCGGGGTAAACCTCAATCCGCGCGGCGCTGCGCCAACAGATATCCTGCCGCGACTCCGAGCACGGCGACGATGCCGAGCGCAGCCCACGGGTTGTCATGGACGAAGTCGTCCGCGTCTCGAACGGCATCCCGAGTTCGCCTGAGCCAGGTTTGCGCCGCCTCGCCCGCCGGATCCGTCACCGCGGCGAGCGCGCCTACGGCGTTCGCACCGAGACCGCCCACATGCAAATCTCTCTTCTGCACGACCGAACTTGGAGGCGCCGTCAACATGTGAATTCTCCCTAGTTGACCTGGTAGCCACGGCCCTGCAGGCAGGCGGACATGGCACGGTTGTAGCTGTTGCGGCCTGCTTCGGGATCGCCCGACACACCGCCGCCCGGCTTGGTCGGATCGAATCCGGTTTGGCCCTTGGCCCAATTGTGACACTCGAATTGGTCCGCGGCTTGCTGCTCTTTGGACTGACCGTTCTTCGGATAAATCATGAGGTCGGCTTGCCCGTTGCTGGGCGGCGGCGCGGGCGCAGGCGAGGGCGCATCGGCGTTCGGCGGCGGGTCCACCACGGCATAGCCGTTCTGATCAGGCTGCCAGGAGTAGTACACATTGTCCGCATAGTAGAAGGGGACTCCGCCAAACCAGACGGTCGAGTAATAGGGCGGCAGCACCGAGATCACCAGGCCCGGGGGCGGTGCGATCACGACGAACCCCGGGCCGCGCGGCGCATACCAAATGCCGCCGCTGAAATAGTAGCGACTGCCGCCCCTGAAGTAGGGTCGATAACCCTCCGGCAACGACGCCCTGACGGTACCCATCGGCGGGTAGTAGCGGCCATGGTTATAGCGG
>CAYRAC010000190.1:0-2242 GCA_964422045.1 uncultured Steroidobacteraceae bacterium | reverse complement strand
CTGTCCAAGACCTGCCCGCGCCCGTCATAGGCCGGGCGTCCCACACCCGGCCCGGGCCCGGGGCGGGCCTGCGGCCGCGCCTCGGCTCGTGCCTCGCCACGGCCTGAGGTATGTTCGTCCGCGGCCGACGCGAGCGTGCTCGCGGTAACGGCCGACAACACCAGGGATAAGGACATCAATGCAATTCTGATTGAGTTCATATGAGCTGACCGTTTGGCCCTAGCTGACCGTATAGCCGCGCCCCTGCAGGCACGCGCCGATTGCGCGCTTGTAGGAGTCCGCCCGCGCCCGGCCTTGAGCGGCGCTTTGATTGTATTGTTGCTGGGTTTGCTGCGCCTGCGCCTGCGCATTGGCGTCCGAGGCCGAGCCGATGACGGCACCGGTGGCACCGCCGATCAATGCGCCGGCGCCGGCATTGCGCGGTCCGCCGATGATCGAACCGATGATGGCCCCGCCGATGACTCCCGCGACGGTCCCGGATCCCGGAGGCGTCGCCGGCTGGACCACCACGCGTTCATAGGCGCTGGCATCCGCACGGCTCGGATCTACGCCGGTTTGCTGCACGGCCCAGACATGGCACTCGTAGCGGTCACGATCGGTCTGCTCCGCACTCTGACCGTTGGCGGGATAGACGAAGACGCGCTGCGGCGGCGGCGCCGGTACCGCATAGGTGCGCGGCGGCGGAGTCACGCAGGCTGCCAACATGCCCGCCACGGCCAGCGCGGCAGCGACACGCAGCCTGGATAGCTTGGACGAAATAGGCGCGAGTTTCATGCTCAATCCTTAAGTCGATTAACGGGAAAGACCCTGTTTGGTTGACAGCAAAAGACCGCCGGAGTTCTGCGGATCATTTCCCGGGCTTACGAAACTTTAATATGAACTGGTCGGTTTTGCCGCGTACCGCGGGATCGAACACCTTGAGCGTGTGAGTGTCGCCCGGCTGGCGCAGCAGGTCGCTGCTGCCGACGAACTTGAAACCCGCCGCCAGCACCTCTTTTTTCACCGTCTCGGGGTCGATCCGATGCAAGGTCTTGGTGTCTCGGCCTGCGGATCCTGGCTCCGCCGTGTGGTCGAGAACCAGATAAATCCCGCCCGGTTTCAAGTCGTCGAACACCATTTTATTGAAAATACCGACGTCCAATCCGGGCAGATTGTGCAAGTCATGATAGTTCTGTGACGTCCACACCAGATCGACCGGCGCGGGTACGCTCAATTGACTGAAGGGCTCGACCACCACGCTCACGTTGCTGTAATTCGGATCGGCGGCGATGGCCTTGACGCGCGCCGCGAAGTCCGGCGTGTCCGCCGGCGCATTGGGCTCGCGCGCCGGTACCAGCGCGTACACGTGTCCGCCGCTGCCCACCGCCTTGCTGAACAGGCGCGTGAAGTAGCCGCCGCCGGGCAGCAGCTCTGCGATCTGCGCGCCGGGCTTGACACCGGTGAAGGCCAGCGTTTCGCCGGGCTTGCGGTCCGCATCCTTTTGCTTGTCGACATCGGGCCGGTTGGCGTCGGCAATCGCCGCGGCAATGTTGTCCGGAACCGCAGCGGCGTTGGCGCCGCCGGCCAGGAATACGGCCGTGAGGGCGGCTGCGAGAATCGGCGAGTAGCGAATCATGGAAGTACTCCGTGGTGTCTTCCGCGCATTCTAGCACTTGCACACAAGGGCGTATTTCGCCGCTGCGGCTGCCGCGGCGGCGTATGATCGGGACACCACGGCCGGCGCAGGTTCAACGCATGAGTTTGAGTGTTTTCGATGTCTTCAAGATCGGCATCGGTCCATCGAGTTCCCATACCATGGGTCCGATGAATGCAGCGCGCGCCTTCGTTGAACTGTTGGCGGCGCGCGATCTGTTGGCGCAAACCGCGCAGGTATCCGCGCAGCTCTACGGGTCGCTCGCCCTCACCGGCCGCGGTCACTGCACGGATCGCGCGATTCTGCTCGGTCTCGAGGGCGCAAGTCCCGATACCATCGACTCCTCGGCCGTCGAGCCGGCGTTGCTGCGAATTCGCGGCAGCGGACGAATCCGTCTGCTCGGACGGCATGAAATCGCGTTCGATGAAGCGCTCAATCTGCTGTTCCACGCCGATCAAGTGCTGCCGGGCCATTCCAACGGCATGCGCTTCACGGCGCACGACGCAGCGCTCAACGTCTTGGCGCGCGAGGAGTACTACAGCATCGGCGGCGGTTTCGTGATTCAAGCCGGCGCAGAATCGAGCGCCGACGCGGCGCGCCGCGAACCCG
>CAYRAC010000189.1:0-7174 GCA_964422045.1 uncultured Steroidobacteraceae bacterium | reverse complement strand
CGAGCGGATTGATGGTCTTGACCAGCTTTTCGTTGGTGCGCTCCGACCAGAGAATCTTGACGTACTTCAGCGCGGTTGCCATGGTGCGCGCCGACACGATGTTTTTCAGCAGACTCTCGAACGCCAGGCCCTCGAAGTCTTTGCGCTGGAACAAGCTTTCCAATGCGCTCGAATAGGCCGAACCGATGATGAGGTTCTTGTCGATGAGGAACAAGCCGTCTTTCACCGTGCGCAAAATGTTCTCGGTCTGCTGCCGCGCGCGCCGCAAACTATTTTCCTGGCGTTGCCGCGCGCTCAGCAACACCGTCACCACGGCCACCAGCGCGAGCGCAATCACGACGCCCGACAGCATGATCAGCCGCAGTTGGTTCGACGAACGGACGTTGGCCGACTCGAGTTCATTGGCGATCGCCGTGAACTCGCTGTCGAGCACCGGCAACACGTGGCGGCTGGTGCGCAGCGCCGCGTTCACGTCGCGCTCCAAATCGCGGCCGCTGTCCGTGAGATAAGTGCCGGTGGTCTCGTTGTCCTGATAGGGAACTCCATGGAAGGCGAGCACCGGATTCAACACCACCCGCTCCCGAGCCCAACTATCGAGCAGCTGGGCCGCGTGCTTGCCGGCGATCGGCGTGCCGGCCGCCCCGGAATTGACCAGCGAGGCGAACCAACCGGCCGGCCGCTCGACGGTCATCTCGTGCAGCGCCGTATCCAGTTTGTTGTTGGAGATTCGCAGCTGATCGAGCGAGTCTTGAAAGTAGCCGCGCGCGCCCAGCCGTTCGCGCACCGATTCGAGAGACGCACGGATCAGCGTCGGATGGCGCTGCTGCTCGCCGAGCATATTGAGCGCCGTCGAGCGCTCCGTGACCACGCTGGCGAGTTCCAGTCCCGGCACGAGCACCAATGCGACGAAGGACAGGCCGAGGACCACCACCAGCACCTTGAGGCCGGCCGGCGTGCGCAGCGGCGCCACTAACTTGGTGAAGCGTAAATTCATGGACCAGACACTCCCATATCACTGACTCCGACGACCGACGTGCGGATGGGCGCACTCACTGCGCTTAAGTCCTCGAGAAATAGTCCCGCCGAGGGATAGCGCTCGGCGGGACTTTTCGCCAACAGCCGATCGATGATCGGTTGATAGCGCAGCACGCGCTGCGGCAGCCGCGGCACCGGCGCCGAGCGATGCGCCGTGAAAATCTCCTGCAGGCTGCTGCCGACGAACGGCAGCGCACCCACCAACATCTCGTAGAGCACGACGCCGAGGCTGTACAGATCGCCGCGCGCGTCCGGATCGCAATTGTCGATTTGCTCCGGGCACACGTAGTAAGGAGTGCCGGTGCACAGGTCGGCGCGCGACAGATCGCTGGCCTCGAAGCGCATGGACGCCGAACCGAAGTCGATCAGGATCACGCGATTGTCGTCGGTCAACATCAGATTCGAGGGCTTGAGATCGCGATGCACGACGTGCGCGATGTGCAGAACCTGCAGTGCCTCGCCGATCTGCCGCCCGTAATTCACGGCATCGGCCTCGCTCACCGGATTTCGCAGCCGATCGCGCAGACTCCCACACGGAAAGTATTCCAGGGCTAGATACATATAGTCCTCGGTAACGCCGTAGTCGAGCACGTCGGCGATCGAGCGGTGATTGAGCGAGGAGAGGATTTCGCATTCGCGGACGAAGCGCTGGCGATCGGCATCGGACACCCCATGCCGGCCTTTCAGCGCCTGAACTTTGAGCGCCACCGGCTGCGTCAGATCGTCGTTGCGCGCGAGATACACGGCCGCTGCGGCCGATTCCGCGATCGTCTTGACCAGGCGGTAGCCGGCAATTTGCGGCTGACGCCGCGAATCGGCCGCCGGCGCGGAGCTGGCTGCAGCGGGTTCAGGGGGCGGCGGGGCGGGCGGCGGCTCGAGGAGCGGCTGCAACACCGCGGTCAGCTCGCCGATCTTGACGGCGTGAACCGGCCAATAGTCGTTGGCGCCCAATTTGATCGTGCGCGCGGCGTTACGCTCATCGCCGCCGCGCGCGAAGGCGAATATCGGCAGATGCGGCGCCTGGCGGCGCGTGCGCTCCAGCCGCGCGAGCGGATCGACGCTATGATCGCGCAGATTGAACTCAACGACCAACAACAGGGCGGCGTACGCCGCGACGCGTTCGGGCGGCAGCGAATCGAAACTCGCGCAGGTGATGCAGTCCGCATCGACCTTGGGCATGGCGCGGCGCACCAGCGATGCCAGCCGTAAGCGCAGCTCAAGATCATCGTGCACCACGAGGCAACGCACCGCGGCGCGCTTGAGGATCGTCGTGGTGGACTCGTGTCGATCGGGGTAGGCGACAGGGTTATTCATTCGTTCGTTTACTTCGACATTCGAAATGCGATTCGTAGGCGGGTGCTCACGGCGATCGGGTTGCCGTCGCGCTGCGCCGGTTGGTAGCGCGCGCGCGCCAGTGCTTTGGCCGCGGCGTCGTCGAAAATCCCGGCCGGGCTCGAGTTCACTACCTTGATTTGCGCGACGCTTCCCTGCGCCGTCACCTGGTAGGAGAGTTCAACCCATCCCTCGATATTCTTGCGGCGTGCCACGGCCGGATAGCTGGTTTCAATGGCGTTGATCCGGGTCAACGAGGATTCCGTGACCTCAGGCAGCGCGGCGCCGGCGCTCGATTTCGCCTGCGCCAGCCGCTGATTGAGCGTATCCAAGACGCTCGAGGAACCGAGACCCGCGGCCAACTTGAGCAACGACTCCGCGGCGCCAACTTGAGTCGCATCGAGCGAGGCGCGCGCTTGCTCGAGAATCTGCGCCTGGACCGCGCCGGATATGCGCGGCAGGCCGGCGTTGTTGGGATCGGCAGCGCGCAGCTGGTTGACGTAGAACAACGCGCTGTCATTGTCGGGCTCGGTTACTTTTCCTTGCGCGAGCCGCGACACCGCCAAGTCGAGCGCCTGCGGCTGATCGTGTCCGGCCGCCTGAGTGCGCGCGGCGAGAAGATCGCGCTGCAGCGGTGCAAGCGTCGCCGCGGCGACTCCGTCGGCGCGGAGGTAGGTGAGCATCCGTTCTGCGTCGGCGAAACGCCGCTGCTCGATCGCGGCACGCACGGTCAACGCCAGCCGCTTGTCGACTTCTTGGGATTGCGCCTGCAGCGCGGCAGCGCTCGCACCGGCATCACGCGCCCTGCCTATATAGTACGCAGCGCTGTCCTCGCGCGGTTCGATGACTTTGTCCTGCTGCAAACGCGAGTCGATCAACTTGAGGAAATTCGCGACATCGGATTCTTCGCGCTCGAGTTGCAAATCGTCGCGCAGTTGCGCGAGTTTCGCCGCACTCAGCGATTTCGCTCGGGCCGCCTCGTCGATCAGTTGCGATGCACGGTCGAAGTTCTGCGCGTTGATCGCCGCTTGAATCTGCGCCGGACCGAGTTCGGCGCGCAAGGCAGCGATGCGCTGGTCGAAGGCGGCCAGGCGCGGATCGCTCGGGTTGATGCTGCGCGCCGTTTCGAGCGCCTGCAGCGCCACATCGAATTTGCGTTCGTCCAGCGCGGACCGTACGCGGGTGAACAACACCTCCGCGAGGCGCAGTAGCCCTTGATTGGCCTCGCCGTTGCTCGGGTCGAGCAGCAAGACACTGCGGTACAGGGACAGCGCGCTGCCCTCCGCTGGTTCGATGAAGTGCCGATCGAGCATCGCTTTCTGCGCGCTCTCGATCAACAGATCGAGCTTGTCATCCGCGGCAGGCAACTTGGGCAACGCGGCAGGCGCCTTGGCGGCCGGCACCGCGGCGGGCGGCATCGCGGGCGGCGTGGGCTTGAGCGGGGTATCCTGCGGCTGCGTCACCACATAGATCCCGATGCAGACGATCCCCAAACCGATGACGAGGAGCACCGGCGTCCACGGGAATCGGCGGCTGCGAGACCTGCGGTGCGTCGCGCGCTTGGGCTCCGCTGCGCCAACTGCGCTCGGCGTTACCGATACCGAGATGTGCGATGCGTCCTCAACCGTCGGCTCGGAGGCAGACGGCGCGGCGGTGTGTGCTTCCGCCCCACCCTCGCCGAGCAGCGCCACGCGGGCGCGAACTTCCTCGGTTGCGATTTGCAGGGCGGCTGTCAACTCGTGCGGCATGACCGGGATCGACACGTTGACGACCACCTGCCAGCCGCTGCTGCCGCCGGCATCGTCGAGCGCGACGACGGCAAAGCAGGCCGAGTGCTGTTGCAGACGGGACAGCACGATGGCGGCTTCGGGCTGATTGCGCGCGTCCCACAGGACGATCGCGGGATGTTCGCGCGGTGTCGTGGCAAGCAGCTCGTCGACGGAGTCGGATTGTTTGAGGATCAGCTGCTGGCCGATGTGCGCGCCGATTTGCGGCCACAGGGTATCGTCGCGGGTGACGAGGTAGGCCGATAGCTTGGCGTTTTTGGGCGAACGAGCGGACTTGCGCCCCGCCGCAGGAGCTGCCGCGGACTGACTTTTGACTAATGCGCTCTGCACCGACACCCTCCGCGATCGCCGCCCACGCCGTTTTGTTGCACTGCGATTTCACAGCGCTCTCACGTTAAGATCCTCAGGTAATTGAGGAATTTACGAGATGGCTTGGATCACATTTTGGGTGCGGTCATCGAGCGGTCGCTAAGGGGATGAGAACCAATTCGCACATGTGGCTATCATCCCCACCGATGAGCACTGAAGTCGCGGTGATCGGCGGGGGTGTCATGGGGTCCGCCCTCGCCTACTGGCTGACCCGGCTCGAGCCCAAACTGGCCGTGACGGTCATCGAGCGCGACCCGTCCTACCAGCATGCCTCGTCCGCCTTGTCGGCGGCGTCGATTCGGCAGCAATTTTCAACGCCCGTGAACATCCGCATCTCCCAGGCGAGTATCGCGTTTCTTCGCAATGCCGCCCTCGAGCTCGGAGTCGATGGTGAACAGCCGAATATTTCCTTGCGGGAGGCCGGCTATTTGTATCTCGCAACCGCCGCCAATGCGCGTGAGCTGCGCCGCTCGCATGCCTTGCAAAGAAGTTGCGGAGCCGACATCGCGCTGCTCGAGCGCGGTGAACTGGCAGCCCGGTTCGGCTGGCTCAATACCCGCGATGTGTCGGTTGGCACGCTTGGTTTGAACGGTGAAGGCTGGTTTGATGGCTACGCACTGCTCATGGCCTTCGCGCGCAAAGCGCGGGCGCAGGGCGCGCACTACCTGAATGCCGAGGTTTGCAGTCTCGGCATCGCGGACCGACGGGTCACCGAGGTGATCATGGCAGACGGTGCGCGTTTGGGCTGCCGTCACGTGGTCAATGCGGCGGGCCCTTGGGCGCGACGGATCGCGGCCTTGGCGGGATTGGAGCTGCCGGTGTTTGCGCAGCGGCGCACGGTCTACGTCATCTCCTGCCCGCTCAAGTTGACGCCGTTTCCGCTGCTGATCGATACGAGCGGATTTTGGATCCGCCCGGAAGGCACGAAATTCATCGCAGGCTTGTCAGCGGCCAGCTATCGCGCCGCGCCGGCGGATGCTCTGAACGATGAGCCGCTGCAGCCCGACTTGGACGGCTTCGAGACTCGACTCTGGCCGGCGCTCGCGCATCGCATTGCCGCGTTCGAACAAGCGCGGCTCGAGCGCGCCTGGGCCGGCTATTTCGAAATGAACGCATTCGATCAGAACGGCATCCTGGGTCCCCACCCTGCGCTCGAGAACTATTGGTTCATGAACGGCTTCTCGGGTCATGGCATGCAGCAGGCGCCGATCGTCGGCCGCGGGGTCGCCGAGCTCATTCTGTGCGGCCGCTTCGATTCCTTGGATTTGTCGGATCTCCTGTACGCGCGGATTGCCGGGCAGCGGCCGCTCTACGAAGCCAATGTGATCGGCTAGGCTGGCGCATGATCCACATTGACTTCGAGGCGGTGCATCGGCTCGCGAGCGTCGGCAGCTTGGTCGAGCCTCTGCGCCGCGCGTTTGGCTCGCCGGCGATATCCCCCGAGCGTGCCCACTTCGATCTGCCCTCCCCGAAAACTCCGCGCAGCCTCCTGCTGATGCCGTCCTGGCAGCCTGCCGGCGGAATCGGCGTGAAGATCGTCACGGTTTTTCCCGACAACGACGCACGCGGACTGCCGTCGGTCAACGCCGCCTACGTGTTGCTGTCCGGTCAAACCGGGCAACCACGCGCTCTGCTCGATGGGCGCGCACTCACCCTGCTGCGCACCGCCGGCGTGTCCGCACTTGCCGCCGATCTACTCGCACCCACGGACCCGGGACGTCTGCTGATGGTCGGCACGGGCGCCCTGTCGCGTTATCTCATCGAGGGTCACCTCGCCGTGCGGCAGTATGAATCGGTGCAGATCTGGGGCAGAGATCGAACCAAGGCAGCGACCGTGGCCCGAGACCTGGCCTCGAGAGGCTGGCCGATCACGGTGGCCGATGAACTTGAAATCGCGGTGCGCTCCGCCACGGTGGTGAGCTGCGCCACGCTCGCTCAGACGCCGCTGATCGAGGGCGGCTGGCTTCGGCGCGGCGCCCACCTGGACTTGGTCGGGAGTTTCAGACCCGATATGCGAGAAGCCGACGACGCCTGCATGACGGGTGCCTTGGTCGTCGTCGATACTCGGAGCGCGCTCGAGGAGAGCGGCGACCTGGCCGAGCCGATCGCCCGAGGCGTGCTCGCGGCTGACGATATTTTCACGCTGAATACGCTGCTCGCGACCAGCTGCGCCGCACCGCGCGGATCGCGCACGGTGTTCAAGTCGGTCGGCGTCGCACACGCCGATCTCGCGGTTGCCGAGCACTTGCTCGAGCGCAGCGGTCTTGGCGGCTAGTTCAGTCGTTGTTGGGCAAAGGACAGACACACGGTCCGCGATCGAACCATGCCGCGTAGCGCGCTGCCGCGCAGGTGCGGCACGCGCCAAAAGACGCGATCCTCGCGCCGTACGAGATGGCCGCGCACATGATGCAGGCGCGGCGACTGCCGACCCGACGGTTCGAGCCCGGCCGGTTCGGCGGCCGCAACGGCGTCGAGCGAAGCGCGCACCTCGATATGATCGAGCAGCGGTGGACGGCCGTGCGCCAGACGCTTGCGGTTGATTGCGGCGCGCGACACTTGCACGGAACGCGTTGCGCCCTGCGCGCTCAGCAGCAAGAAAAACGCGAGTATCAATGGCGCGTCTGCCGCCACCGCCGCCACCGACCGATGCA
>CAYRAC010000188.1:0-7185 GCA_964422045.1 uncultured Steroidobacteraceae bacterium | reverse complement strand
ATACCTTCTCGGTCTGATCCTTGGCGATTCCAGGTCCGTCATCGCTGACCGTGGCCACTATGTCGCCCGCTGCGGCGGCCAAGGCGATCCCTATGGTCGTGCCTCTTGGTGTGTGATGAATCGCATTCTCGATCAGATTGGTGAACATCTGAGTCAGAAGTTCCGGATCCCCGCGAATGACGACATCGCCCGCAAGATCAGCCGTCAGCCGATGCCCATAGTCCTCCGCCACCGGCCCATAAATCCGGAACACCTTTTCGCAAAGGCCGCTAAGATCGACCGCGGCGAACTTCGTCAGGCGGCTACCCGCTTCCACTTGCGCAATGCTCAGCAGTGACCCGAAGATCGACAAGATTTGATCCGTGTCCTCGATGGCAGCGGAAATCGCACCGACATGGTCCGCTGTCGTTGCGGATTCTTCTCTGGCCTGTTCCAGCCGATTTCGCAAGCGCGTCAACGGCGTGCGCAGATCATGCGCAACGTCGCTCGAGACTTGCCGCAAATTTTCCAGCAGAGCCGCGATGCGATTCAGCATATCGTTGATGACGCGGGCCAATCGGTCCCACTCACGGCCGCCATCGTGCAATTCGATTCGCTCATTCATCCGCCCGGACACGATGCTTTCGCAGGCGCGTGCCACCGCGTCGACTCGTTGCGCGAAGCGTCGCCCGAGATAAAGACCCGCACCGATGGCAATCACAACCGCGCCGATCGTCACCAAGATGAACGCGTCGATGATGCGGGCGCGCGTGGCAAGCATCGGCCGTATATCGCGTCCCACAAAAAGATACGCCCCCGGCGCAATCTCCGTGCCGCGGCCGAGCAGCATTTCGGAAGGCTCGCCGCGACGCCCGGCTGGCGAAGAGGCCGCGCGCGACGGCGTGTATAACACGCCCAAGCGGCGTGGCTGCGGCGGCAGATTGCCCGCCAGCACCTCGCCTTGAGCGGATTCGAGAATCATGTAGCTGTCCGGCCGGATGGAGCGGCCGTATTTCGGATTTCCGAGCCGCTGCTTGATCACCTCCACCGCTTCCTCGATCCCCTCGTCGCGAAAACCGTTGCGCACGGTCTCGATATCCGCGTCGTTCTCGCGAAGCAACGTGGCCGTCAGGGTGCCATTCACGATCCACAGCAGCGTGCCCATGAGAACGCCGGTGAGAGCCAGGAACAATGCGGCGAACGTGGCCGAAAGGCGCACGGTCTGCGATTTTAGAAAGTTATTTGATCGCAAGCAGCCGATACCCTTCGCCGCGGACCGTCTGGATCGGGTCGCTGGAAAACCCCGAATTTAAACTCGAGCGCAAGCGGCTGATATGGCTTTCGACGACATTGGTTCCGGGATCAAAATAGACTTCCCATACTTTCTCGAGCAACATCTTGCGAGTCACCACGCGGTCCACGTTTTTCAGAAGGCATTCGAGCAACTTGAACTCCTGGGGCACCAGGTCGATGGCGCGGCCCTCGCGTGTCACGGTGCGTTTCACGAGGTCCATTTCGATCGCGCCGGCGGTCAGTCGCGCGAGCGGCTGCGTCGTGCGCCGCGTCAATGCGCGAATACGGGCGAGTAATTCGGCGAAAGCGAACGGCTTGACCAGGTAATCATCGCCGCCGGCCTCCAACCCTTGCACGCGCTCGTCGATGCCGCTCATGGTCGTCAAATAAATCACCGGGGTGCTTTTCTGTTGGCGCAGCGTCTTGACCAGCGTCAAGCCATCGATGCCCGGCAGCATGCGGTCCACGATCAGCGCATCGAACTCCTCGTTGAGTGCGGCGGCGAGCCCTTGGCGCCCATCGCAACGGTGTTCGACCGCGTAGCTGCTTTCACGCAGGCGCGAAACGAGCGAGGTCGCGAACTCGACATCGTCTTCGATGAGCAGCAAGCGTTTGCCGGACTGTGGCGACACCCGGCCAATGCTACTCCAGTGCCAACACCCGCGGGCGCAGCACCGACGTAAGCGCTTCTATACCAATTTGTAAGCTAACCGCGGCCGCCAGGGGCATAGTTCGGCACTCATTGCAGACTCGTTCGTCATACTGACCGTGGGCGCAAAGTGAAGGCGTGACCGGCGGCTCTACAGAAGCCGCGCGTTTCGCCTAGAATAGCCTTTTGTGCGGAGAGCTGTGGGTGGGCAACAAGCCGTTTCTACCGTTTACCCGGCCGACGATCGATGCGGACAGCATTGCGGCTGTCGGCGAGGTATTTCGCTCGGGGCAGCTGGCAAGCGGCCCTAAGGTGCAGGCCTTCGAGGCCGCGCTGCAAACTTACCTGGGCGGGGCGCGCCACGTACGCGTCATGACGTCCGCAACGGCCGGGTTGGAAATGGCGCTCGAAGTGGCCGGCGTTGGTGAGGGTCACGAAGTCATCGTACCCGCCATGAGCTTTGCCGCAAGTGCCAATGTGGTCGCGCGGGTGCGCGCCCGACCGGTGTTCGTCGACATCGACCTGTATACCCGCAACCTCAATGTCGACCTCGTGAGCGCCGCGATAACTGCGCGGACGCGCGCCATCATGCCGGTGCATTTTGCGGGGTTGCCGGTGGACCAGGACTCGTTGTATGCGCTCGCGCGCCAGCACGGCTTGCGCGTGATCGAGGACGCTGCGCATGCCATCGGCTCGCGCCATCGCGGCCGTTTGATCGGCAGCTTCGGCGATCTCGTGGTATTCAGCTTTCATCCCAACAAGAATATGACCACCACCGAGGGTGGCGCGGTCTCGACCGCCGACAAAAACGAGGCCGACAGACTGGAACAATATCGATTTCACGGCATCAAGCGCAATGCCTTGGGTGAGATCGACGTGCTGTTCCCGGGCGCCAAGAGCAATCTCACCGACGTGGCCGCGCAAATCGGGATCGACCAGCTGCGCCGCCTCGATGGCTTCAACCGGCGGCGTTTACAGCTCGCCTCGCAGTACTTCACGGAACTCGAGGGATTCGAGCCCGCGGTGTTGCCGGCTCGCGGCGACTCCGGGCACAGCTGGCACATGTTCCAAGTGCTCATCGATTTTCCCGCCCAGGGGATGACGCGCCCCGAATTTCAGGCGCGAATGGCGGAACGGGGCATCGGCATCGGTGTGCACTACCCGTGCATTCCGGGGCTCACCTACTATCGCGAACAGGGGTATCGAGCCGAGGACACGCCGGTGGCTGCCCGCGTCGGCAGACAGACCGTGACTTTACCGCTATTCCCCGCCATGGACGACGAGGACGTCCCCAGAGTTTGTCGCGAATTACGCGACATACTGCACTAGTAGCGCGATCAATCGACACGGCTGGCGGCTAGGCCCGCGTGCGCTGTCGCACAGCCTCAGGCTCAGGCAGCGGCTCGATCCGACCCAGCAGGAATCCGAACGAGGCCATACCTGCCAGCAGCACGAGACCCGCCGCCAGGAAAGCAGCGGCGAACGAGTGCGTGCGATCGACCAGGTAGCCGGTGACGACGGGCGCCAGCGCGCCCAGCATATTGTTCGCGAAATTCATGATGCCGGCGACGGTGCCTGCACCGCCCTGCGGCGCAATCAACGAGGGCAAGGACCAACCCACGGGAGCCGCCGCCGCGAGTCCGCTCAAGGCGATGGAAATCCAGGTCAACGCCACGGCGGGGTCGGTGGTGGTGGTTGCACCAACCACGGCAAGACCGGCGAACATCCCGAGCAATAGCACGGCCTTGCGCACCCGCGTCTCATCGCGTCCCATTCCGATCAGGTGATCGATCAGCCATCCACCGACCAAAAGATCGCACACCGTCGCGCAAGCCCACGGAATTGCCGCCATGCTTGCCGACTTGAGAATGCTCATGTGCATGGTCTGCACCAAGTAGCCGGGTAGCCACGTGAGAAAGAAATAGAAGCAGTACCCATAGGCGGCAAAGCCCATCGACAGACCCCAGACTTTGCGGCGACCAAGTAGATACGACAGCATGCCTGTGGGTGCAGCCGATCGGCCGCCCTCGGGGGTCGCGCCGTTGGCGACAAGGTAGTCGCGTTCCTCCCGTGACAGCCCTGGATGTTGACTGGGGTCGCGGTAAAACCGCCAAAACGCGACGAAGTATGCAAAGCTCAGCAGCGCCACGAACCCAAAGCCCCAACGCCAGCCTAGATGCACCACGGCGAGTGCAATCAGGGGCACGCCGACTACGTTGGAGAATTTCGCCGCCGCATCGAACAATGCAGTTGACATGGCGCGCTCGTTGCGCGGAAACCAATAGCCCGTCGCCTTGGCGTTGGCTGGAAAGCTGGGGGCTTCGGCGACTCCAAGCAAGATGCGCGCCGCCAGGATACTGATGAAGCCTCCGGCAGCGGCCGCCAGCGCCGATGCCGCCGCCCACAGAAACCCGCTCCAGCGACCGAGGCGTGTCACACCGAAGCGATCCAGAGCAATGCCCGCGGGAATCTGCAACAGCGCGTAGCTCCAAAAGAATGCGCTCAATAGAAATCCCATCTCGAGCGAACTCAAGCCGAAGTCTTTCTGCAGCTGCGGTCCAGAAACGGAAAGGCTGATGCGATCAAAATAGTTGACCAGCACGCCTACGCCGATCAACCCGCCGATCCGCCAGCGCAAGCGCGAACGGCCCGTCTGCATGGTCATTGCGCTGCCTCGTCCTAGCGCTGGGCGGCGACTTGCTGAGTGGCGGCTCGCTGCTCTTGCAACCACGCAAGCGTCTGCGTCAGCAGCTCATCGGCTGGCCGGTTCGCGTGCAGGCAAACTGCGAGCTCATCCGGAGTCGGCGGCTCGAGTGTCGCCAATTGGCTCGCCAACAGCGCGGCCGGCATGAAGTGCCCGGGGCGTGAATTCAATCGCGCGCTCAAAAGCTGCTCACTCGCCTCCAGGCAGACGAACAATACCGGCCCCGGAATACGCTCGCGCAAGCGATCGCGGTAAATCCGCTTGAGTGCCGAACAGGCGCCGACCACCTCCGGGTGGTTCGCACCAGCGGCCGCGAATTCCTGCGCGATTCGATCCAACCAGGGCCAGCGATCTTCATCCTTGAGTGCGATGCCGGCGCGCATCTTCTGTATGTTGGCGGGCGGATGAAACTCATCACCCTCGAGAAACGGAGCCGACAATCGCGCGGCGAGCTGTCGGCCGAAAGTCGACTTCCCGCTGCCGCTGACGCCCATCACGATGATCGCCATCAAGGCCGCTGGGCTCCGCGCCGGTTCATATAGACCGCGTACAGGGAAGTCGTCGCGCAAATGAACAGCCGGTTGCGTGCGCGGCCGCCAAAAGTGACATTCGCGACGGTTTCGGGCACCAGAATCTTCCCGAGCATCTCGCCATCCGGGGCGATGCAATGCACGCCATCGGCGGCGCTGCTCCAAACGTTTCCCTCCTCATCGCAGCGAAAGCCATCGGCGAAGCCGGGCGTAATGGCGTGGAAAACGCGTCCATTGCGCAGCCCGTCACCGGAGCCGGTCAGGTCAAATACTCGGATATGGCGGACGGCATGTTCATCGAACATGACTCCGGTGTCGGCCACATACAGCCGGGATTCATCGGGCGAGAATGCCAATCCATTGGGCCCCTTGAAATCATCCGCGACAATCGTCAGTGAACCCGAATCCGGATCGAGCCGATACACGTTGCAAGGCAATTCCTGCTCGGCCCGATGACCCTCATAATCCGTCATGATTCCGTAGTGCGGATCGGTGAACCATATCGTGCTGTCCGACTTCACCACGATGTCGTTCGGCGAATTCAGACGCTTGCCCTGGTAGCGATCGGCGAGCAAGGCCAGCGAACCATCGTATTCGGTGCGCACGACCGCGCGCGCACCGTGCAAACACGACACCAGGCGCCCCGCGCGATCGCGAGTGCCGCCGTTGGCGAAGGCCGAAGGGGAGCGGTAGACGCTGACACCCTCGGACTCGCTCCAGCGAAGAATGCGGTTGTTGGGGATGTCGCTGAAGAGGACGCATTCCGCGTCGCCGAACCAAACAGGTCCCTCGGTCCAGCGACAGCCGGTCACCAGCCGCTCGAGCGGCGAATTATGCAGCACGAAGCGCGCAAACCGCGGGCTACAGATCTCCACTTGCAGTCCGAGCGAACGGCTCGCGCCCGTAGGAGAGATCGGTTGGTTCATGGACGGGCACTCCTGCAGACTGTCGGTGCCTTCGAGTTTGGGCTAGGCCGACTCGGCGAAGTCGATCAATACTTTCATGGCGCGTTTGCGGTCGCTGGCGAGTTCGAACGCCTCGCGAGACCGCGCCAACGGGAACGAGCGCGTGATCAGCGGCTTTAGATTCACGCGGCCCTCATTGATCAGCCGAACAGCCAGCACGAATTCGGCGTGGAAGCGGAACGAACCACAGATCGACAGCTCCTTGCCGACAACCGTGTTTTGCGGAATCTTGATGTCGCCGCCAAGCCCCAACTGGACCACCATGCCGCGCGGACGCATGACCTCGAGGCCGGACCGCAAAGCCTGTTCGTTGCCGGAACACTCGAACATCACATCGAAGCTGCCTTTGTTCGCGCTGTAATCGGCGGTCCAACCGCCGCGGGTCGCAACATTGATCGTCTTGGTCGCACCCATCTCGCGGGCGATGATCAAGGTTTCGTCGGTCACGTCCACGGCGACTATTTCCATGGCGCCATGGGCAAAGGCGGCAGCGATCGCCAGCGTGCCGATGGGTCCACAGCCCGAAACGAGTACGCGCTTGTTCAGGAGGGATCCGGCACGTGCCACCCCGTGCAAGGCAACCGAAAATGGCTCCGCCAAGGAGGCGATCTCGAACGGAACATGCGCCGCCAGCGCCGCGCATTGCACCGCGTCGCACACGAGCAAATTCCTGAACGCTCCTTCGACATGCGGATCGCGCATCGCGCTGCCATAGAAACGCATCTCGAGACATTGGTTTGCCAGACCCTCCAAGCAGTAGCTGCAGGTACCGCACGGCCGGCTGGGATTAACGGCGACGCGATCGCCGATCTTCACTGCGGTTACATCGGGGCCAACCGAAACCACGGTGCCGGCGACCTCATGGCCCAGAATCATCGGCCGCTTGATGCGCACCGTCCCAAAGCCACCGTTATGAAAATAATGCAAGTCAGAGCCGCAGATACCGCCGATAGCGACGCGCACCGCAACCTGCCCGCAACCCACCTCACCCGCATCGATCTCCACGACGCGCAGGTCCAGCGGCGAATGGATGACCAAGCATTTGCAACTTGTCGCGCTCATCCC
>CAYRAC010000187.1:0-7205 GCA_964422045.1 uncultured Steroidobacteraceae bacterium | reverse complement strand
CTCTGGTCACAAGCTACTTCCCGACTTCCACGGAAGGCACGCAAAGCCAGCGCACCCGTTGGGAGCATGGTCACTTGAGCGTCATCTTGAGCGATGCGCCTCGACTTTTCGCCCAGGCGATCAAAACGCGGAACGTTGACTTATTGGCATTGGCGCTCGATCTCAGCGTGCCGCCGTTGGCTTTGCTGGCGCTAATGGTCGCGGTAAACTGGCTTGTCAGTGCGTTGATTTTCGGGTTCTTTCGCGCACAATTTTCGCTCGAGCTGATGACGATGGAAGCGGCGTTGCTCGGATTGTCAGTGTTGGCAGCATGGACGAAGTGCGGCCGCAAGATCATCTCGTTGGGAAGCCTGGCGTTCGCGCTAGTCTACGCGATTGCCAAGATTCCGCTGTATGTCAAGTTCCTGGTGGCTCGTCAAATGCATTGGGTTCGAGCCAAACGCGATGCCGATTAGCTCGCTGCCGCTGCGGCATCCTTAAGCCTAGCGGATGAGCTGCCCGCCGAGAAGCACGAGCCGCCCGGTGACGTAGGCGGAGATGGCGACGCCGAGAATGAAAGCGACTTTGTACAGCTCATACTTGACGATCAGCATACCTTTCTTGCGCTGCAGCCAGAGATAGTAAAGCAACGGTGGAAATGCGCTCAGAGCAGTGCCATAAGTAAATCCCATGAATCCGAACAGATAGTATCCGGCGAAGGCAGCCGCTACCATCGAGATGGTTCTGAATATGTTGCCGTTCAGGATAACTTGGAATTCTCCTGAGGCGATCAACAGATCCTCGGACGTGGCTGCCAATGCGAGCAACGCGGCGCGCAGCATGAACGCTTGCAATACCGCTCCTGCCATGGCGTACCTGGTCGGATACAGCACCGCGACGATGGATTTGGCCGCGCCCCCTATGGCCGCCGGCAGAAACAGTATGCTGATGAACAATCGCACGTTCTCGGTGTAGTACTTGAGCGTGCTGCTCGACGGATCAGTCCTGATATTGTGCGCGCAGCGCGGATAGAGCACTGATTGGCTGATTCTGGTCACCAGCGAGTCGATGTTCGCGGCGATATTTCCGGCCAGTCCGTACACGCCGAGCAGCTGCAGATTGAACAGTCGTAAGAACACAATCTTGTCGAATTGACTCAGAGCCAGCGTCAGCAGACTCGACGGCATGACAAATTTAGTGAAAACCATTATCTGCTTTGCAGCTGACCAGTCGAATTCCAACTTGGGCCGCAGCTCGCGATAGAACAAGTAACTGAAGGCGGAAGTCAGCGCTTTCTGCAGGAGCAGCCCGAAGACGATGCCCCAATAATTGCGCGAGTAATAGCAGTATATCAGCTGGAAACCGGTCGCTATTGCGCTTGCCACCAGCTCCGAGTACATCGTCAGCCGGGCCTGTTTGCGCCGCACCGCGAGCGGATACGACATTGATTGCAGTCCGCTGATGATGAAAGACACCGAAAACACTCGTAAAGGGAGCGTCAGCGCGGGGAGGTGGTAGATCCACGACGTGATTGCGGGCGCGCTGATGAACAGCACGACGCTGTTCAGGACCGCACGGCCCAGTCGAAGAGTCCACGCAGTATTGATGTAACGGGGCTGCTCGCCGTTCTTATCCCGAACGATGAAGAGGGTCACGTTGACGTCGGCGATCAATTCGATCACAAAGGCGATCGACAGAATGATCGTGACCAGGCCGTAGGCTTCGGGATTGAGAAACCGGGTCAGCAGCATGGTGCTGCCGAGCCGGATGATGGCCTGCGCAGTGAAGCTCGCGGCCGTGGCGAACAAGTCGCCTTTCAAATTGACAGACGTGAACCGCTTGACAGAAGTGAACCGCCGCATTGTTACTTGTGTTTTTGACGTGGGTTGTTTCGGGCACCGGGCGCAGCGCGTGCTGCGACTATGCCCGCGTGCGCGTATGCCGCAGCAAACGCCGCCAATACGTAGAACATCTTCTCATAACCGAGAATGAAGCTGGCGTTCTCGATCATGACTAGCGTGCCGATGATGCAGGCGGCGAGGTTGGCGCCCAGCAGAGAAAACTCCGGGTCGGTGAATTTCGTGGCGCTGCTGTAGCGGTAAGCCTTGAGCAACCCCGCGAGAATGAACCCGCAAAACAGCACAAGTCCGACGATTCCATAGCTGAGCGCGACGCCCGCATAGGAGTTGACGAGATCAATGATTCCCTGCCCTTGGCGCAAGTCGCCCATCTTCTGCAGAGCCATTTGATCACCGAAGAACGGATGCCCCTGTACGATCTCCCAGGTGCGCGCCGCAAGGCGCTGCCGATATGTGACGTTGAAATCATCGACCGCGCCGCCGAAAAACGGAAGCACTTTGGCGATTCGATCACCGAGCGGAGTCACGCTGATGACCGCTGCGGCAAAGACGGCGACGAACGTCGCCTTGAAAAACCGCGATGTCGCGCGCGGGCCGAGAGCCGCAAATACAAAGTAGATCAGCACGGCGCCGATCCATGGTCCGCGCGAATACGAGCCGATCAGACCTACCCAGAACAGCATCGCGACCGATAGGCGCTGAGTCTTGGAGTGGAATCGCCGCTGCAGATGCAGCCAAAAACCGAATGCAATGGCGAGCAGGTAGCCGAGTGCGAGCGCGACCCCGGAAGATGCCGAAACGCGAATCGAGTCCTCGCGCAGCGTGTATAACGCCCAGCCGGGAGTCAATGGATTCCACAGCACTGTCAAGTCAGCGTACAAGAGCCAGCGGCGCACGAGTTCAAATCCGGCTGTGAGGGACATGACTGCGCACGCGATGCAATATGCGGCCTGCGCCTCGATGATGGTCCGCGCGTTGGAGCAGGTTCGGCTGATTGCAAAGTACAGCACGTAGGTATCGACGAAAAACAGCAGCGCGCGACGCAGCATATTCGTGGCTGAATCTGGGGCAATCGCGTAGTTGGACACATCGGGCGGCACATAGAGAGTGATTTGCAGAAGGCCATATCCGAGCAGCAGGTAATCCATTATTTGGAGTCCATAAATGCGGTCCGGATCCTGCCGCGCGCGCAAGCGCCAAATTGCCGGAATCAGCACGAAGAACGCCAGGAGGCGGTAAATATCAAGCGCGAAAAGGCTTGTGATTCCCACGACGGGAATTTCCACCGGCACAGAGGGAACCACATGCAGCAGCATCAGGTAGAGCGCGATCGGGTTCGAGTCTTTTCGTGCGGCCCACGCGAGAGTGACGGCGGCGATGAGGGCAAACAACCAGAAGCTCGGACTTGCAAACGCAGCTATCGTCAAGACGAACCATACATTGCGCCTGCGCGAAAAGTCCGCCTCGAGCATGAAGCGCAGCGCGAGCGGCTTGGCAAGCCGGAATGTGACGGCTGCGATAGCCAGGATGACTATCAGTTCTTTGAGGAGTTGGAGCATGGTCGGTGATCAGAAAGCGCGACGATACGCAAAGCTCGAGCGAATAAATGACAAACGCATTACTAGCATACCTGCATTGGCTGCAGAAGCGACCGCGCCTCAGGTCTTGGCCGGCGCTCGACAGGGGAAATGGCGGAACCGGGTGCTCGTCACAACAACGGCCAAAAGTGCTTGCCGCAACCTTGAATTTATGGGAGTTTAAACAAGAAAAGGCGGTGCGCGCTGCGGCGCGAGACACGAACACGCCGGTTTTAGGTCGATTTTACGGGGTTCGATTCGATGAACTTTATCTCAAACGATGCGCCGCTTTCGATTGGATCGTTCTTGCCGCTGGCGAAAATGGCGGAGATCAAGGAGGCAACGAGACACGCCTACGAGACTGCAAAACCGTTCCCGCATTTCGTAATCGATAATTTTTTTGATCCAGTTCTCATCGACCAGGTGCTGGCGGAGTTTCCCAAGCCTGGGGAAATAACCTGGCAGCGCTTCGATAATGAGCAAGAGATAAAGTTGGCGTCGGCGGCGGAATCGTCATTCGGTCCGGTGACTCGGCTATTTCTCTATCATCTGAACTCGATCACGTTTCTCGATTTTCTCGCCGCCACCACCGGCATCGACAATCTGATAGCCGACCCATGCTTCGACGGCGGGGGCCTGCATCAGATCCCGCGTGGCGGAAAGCTTGGTGTGCATGCCGACTTCAACAAGCACCGACGATTCGGACTCGATCGCCGGCTCAACGCGCTTTTGTATTTGAACAAGGACTGGCAGGAGGATTATGGCGGTCACCTCGAGCTATGGAACCGCGACGTCACGGCATGCGAAGCCAAGATCCTGCCGTTGTTCAACCGGCTAGCGGTGTTCGGAACCACGGATTTTACCTACCACGGACACCCGAACCCGCTGCAGTGCCCCGAGGGCATGACGCGCAAGTCGCTGGCCCTTTACTACTTCACCAATGGACGTCCCGCCGAGGAAATTTCGGGCGAACACTCCACTCTGTTCAAGGCCCGATCGAACGAGGATTTCCGCCCCACGATGCAACAGCGACTGCGACGCATTGCGAGGGATATCGTGCCTCCGATCGTGTTGCGCGGCTTGGATAAGCTGCGCTGACGCGGAGTCAGACCGGTGTATCTTCCGCGCTGAACCAGTCGGCTCGCCTACTGCGTCGAATCCCGAAACAGCGCGGCGAGTTTGCCGGCTTCCGAATCGATCGAATGACGCGAAAGCACCCGATCGTGTGCGGAGTCGCCCATTTTTTGTAGTTCCCCCGGCGCCAACGACAGACAGTGCTCCATCGCAACGGCGAGATCATCGACCGAGCCCGATGGAACCAGCCAGCCGTTTTCTCCGTGTTGCACGAGCTCAGGAATCCCCGCAACGTAGGTGCTCAGCACCGGACGGCGCAATGACATCGCCTCCATGATGACCACCGGCAATCCTTCGGCAAAGCTCGGCAAAACCAGCGCGCGAGCGTTGAGGATTTCGTCGCGAACCTGCTTGCTGTCGATCCAGCCCGTGATCCGGACGAATCTCCGCAGGCCTTTTTTCTCGATGGAGCGCTCCAGTTCCTGCCGCATCGGTCCGTCGCCGGCCAGAACCAATTCGAATTCGACACCCTTTGCAACGAGACGGCTGGCGGCTTCGATCAACAACTGCTGTCCCTTATCCTCGCACAGGCGCCCCACGCAAATGAATCGCCTTGCCGTGGATGATGCCGGTGACGCGCCGCTATAGAATCCCTTCTCCAGACCGCAATGTACCACGTGGATTTTCGGCCAATCCTCATAGCGCGACCGCAAATACACCTGACTTCGTCCGAAACTGCTGATCGCCACGGCGAACGATGATCGGTGCACCTTCTCCGCCAGGCCGATCGGCTGGAAGAACTCGCCGGGTCCGTGGATCGTAAAACTATAGGGAGGACCGCCCAGTTCGCGCGCCAAGAGGGCGACCTCCGCGGAATTAGTGCCAAAATGGGCGTGGAGCCTGAGCGCGCCGAACGATTTCATCCACGGCACCATACGGCAGGCCTCGGCGACATAGCCCAGGTGGTAGGGCAGTGATCGATCCGACTCGCGCGCCATTCGGGCGGCAAGCTTGACCGTCGAGATCAAGCGAAAGGGCGAACGGAACAGCGTCCCAAGCAACGCCGCCAGCAGCGGCCACGTTCCGTGGCGCAGCACATAGCGAGTCAACCTGCGCTCATTCTGGTCCTCCGAGTCGGGTAGTGGATCCGCCCAGCCGCGCAGGGCAATTCGTAGTACCTCGAATCCTTGCCGCTCCAAAGCCAATATTTCTCGGCGAATAAAGCTGTGGCTGACCTTTGGATAGTGATTTACAAAGTATGCGATCTTCAAAGCGGGTCCTGGGTGTCTTCGGGCATTGCCCGCCCGGCATGGAAATCCGTTCTATTAGGTTTGGAATGAATATGTCAATTTAGAGATCTGATTTGGCTGGATGATAGATGGTTTCCGAATGCAGGAAGGGTGCGCTCGATCACGGCTCTGAGTTTGGATTTGGCATAATTCTATAAAATGCGGCTAGACTTGGAAGATGAGCGCAGATCCCCGCATTGAACCCGGTTTTGAGGCCTGCGACGGCGCCGAGGCTTTGTACTTCGATTCCGGCGAGCACACCCTGTTCGGCTGGCTGCATCTGCCCCGCGACGGCAAGCACGCCGACGTCGGGATAGTGATTTGTAAGCCCTTCGGTTACGAAGCAATCTGTTCGCATCGCAGTGTGCGTGCGTTTGCGGAAGCGAGCACGGCACAAGGCGCCCCCACGCTGAGATTCGACTATTTGGGCACGGGTGATTCGGAAGATATCGATCCCGAGGCAGACCAAATCGAGATTTGGACGCAGGACGTCGTGGCGGCCGTTTCGGCCATGCAGCTGCGCACCGGCGTGAGCCGGATATGCCTGTTTGGAATTCGGCTAGGAGCGATGCTGGCCGTCTTGGCGGCGCGCCGCTGTACGCAGGTCAGTTCACTCATTCTGATCGCCCCCATCGTCAGCGGTCGACGCTATTTGAAGGAGCTTCGCACCACGCGCTTGGCGGCCTCCTTGCTGCCCGGCGGGACCGATGCCGCGTCGAAACCTGGCTCCATGGAGGTCAGCGGATTCTATTTTTCAGAAGCCACACTGGCTTCGCTCGCACAGATCGATTTGGGCATCGCCGGTGCGCCTGCGGCCTCCGCGATGCTTGTCATCGACGGCAGCAGTTTCCCCGTGTCGCGTGCCTGGACCGAGAAGCTCGCGGCAGCGGGCGTACTGATCACTTATCAGTCGTTGCCAGGCATGGTGGAGATGACTTTCACAGCGCCGCAATTCGCGCTCGTGCCGCTGGCGATGGTGGCAGCGGTGCGCGACTGGCTGGTGCAATTCCCCTTGGCGTCGAGCGCAAAACGCACACTATTGGCGTGCCCGCCGGCGCGGGCCGCCCCTGCTTTACGAATGCCGCTCGCCCCGAGCCCTGACCAACCCGCAATCACCGAGCGCCCTGTTTTCTTCGGCTCCGAGGTCGCACTCTTCGGCATCTTCACGGAACCGTGCGCAGGAGAGTTACGCCGGCGCGCCGTCATCTTGCTGAACGCAGGCGCCGATTTTCATATTGGTTCGAGCGGCATCAACGTTGGGCTTGCGCGCAGCTGGGCGCGACGCGGTTATGTCGTATTGCGCATGGATTTTGCCGGCATTGGCGACAGCGGCACGCGGCCCGGCCGTCCCGACAATGAGGTTTTTCCGCCCGCGGCGGTCGAGGACATGCGTGCCGCCGTTGAATATGTGCGCAGCCACTATGGCG
>CAYRAC010000186.1:0-7223 GCA_964422045.1 uncultured Steroidobacteraceae bacterium | reverse complement strand
AGAGCCATGGCAAGGGCGACAAGGTTCGCATTGTCAAATTCCGCCGCCGCAAGCATTACAAGCGTGAGAAGACTCATCGGCAGCCGTACACCGATGTGAAGATCACGCAGATCGTAGCCTAGGTTTTTCTGGAGATAGCTCATGGCACACAAAAAAGCCGGCGGTAGCACTCGCAATGGTCGCGACTCGCATTCCAAGCGTCTCGGCGTCAAGAGATTCGGCGGTGAGGATGTACTCGCCGGCAACATTTTGATCCGTCAGCGCGGCACCGTATATCGCCCCGGCGTGAATGTCGGTATCGGCACGGATCACACCCTGTTCGCCAAGGCCAACGGGGTCGTCCAGTTTCGCGTCAAAGGCGTCGAGCAACACACCTACGTCAACGTCGTTACGAAGTAGCGATGCCTGCGAGCCATCGGGCTCGCGATGATGACTGAAGGGGGTAGGGCGGCCCGCCTCCGGTTGAGTCACCATGAAGTTCGTCGACGAAGCCAAACTCAAGGTCCAAGCCGGTAACGGCGGCCGCGGCTGCGTCAGTTTTCGGCGCGAGAAGTTTGTCCCGTTCGGCGGACCCGACGGCGGCGATGGTGGCCTCGGCGGCAGCGTATACCTGCGAGCGGTCGAGGGAATGAACACCCTGGCTGACTTTCGCATCTCCCGAACCTACCGGGGTCAGAACGGTGAGAGCGGCAGCGGCAACGACTGCACCGGCCACGGCGGCGATGATATCTACGTGTCGATTCCCGTCGGCACGGTCGTCACCGATCGAGACACCGGCGAACAATTGGGGGATCTCGCGGCGGAGGGCCAGACCTTGTTGGTCGCTAAAGGCGGCAAGGGTGGCTGGGGCAACACACGTTTCAAATCAAGCACCAATCGCACACCGCGCAAATCAGGTCTCGGGCTGCCGGGCGAGAAACGCGAACTTGCGCTCGAATTGAAGCTGATCGCGGATGTCGGTTTGCTGGGATTACCCAACGCCGGTAAGTCGACCTTGATAAGGGCAGTCTCTTCGGCTCGCCCCAAGGTCGCCGACTATCCGTTCACCACCCTGTATCCCAATCTCGGCGTCGTCAGCGCAGGTCCCGGGCGAAGCTTTGTCATGGCGGACATTCCCGGCTTGATCGAGGGCGCGGCGGACGGTGCGGGTTTGGGTGTTCGCTTCTTGAAACATCTGCAGCGCACGCGGGTGCTGCTGCATCTCATTGATATTGCACCGCCCGATCCCGCGGCTGACCCCGTCAAGGATGCGCGCACCATTGTCGCTGAGCTCAAGAAGTTCGCGGCCGACCTTGCGAGCAAGGAGCGTTGGCTCGTCATCAATAAGATCGACCTATTGGAGCCGGCTGAAGCGGAGCGCCGTGCCAAAGAGATCGCGCGGCGCTTGCGCTGGAAGGGTCCGATGTTTCGCATTTCGGGCGCCACCGGGGCCGGCACCGATGAACTCAAACAGGCGGTGATGCGCTACTTGGAAGAACACCCACGCGTGGGGTCGCTTAAGACTGCCTAAAGTCCCGCTGCGAGGCTATTTGGCGAGCGCGCGGACCTGTTTGGTCAAACGGCTCTTATGACGGGCAGCCTTGTTACGGTGAATGATGCCTTTGTTCACCATGCTGTCGATCACCGGGGTCGCCGCGGCCAGAGCGGAGGCCGCTTCGTCATGCTTGCCGGCCTTGAGGGCGAGAGTCGCCTTGCGGATGGCGCTGCGGAGCTGCGAGGTCATGGCGTCGTTGCGGGCGCGATGCACGGTCGACTGTCGAGCAGCTTTTTCAGCAGATTTCGTGTTCGCCAAGCGCAGACTCCTTAAAAGAGCCGCGTAGCTTGCCGATTGGCTCTGCGCTTGTCAATCACAGGCCTCGGGACCTGTCCTTGGCTTGCTATAGTGGCGCCACTGATGCGCGGGAAACCTGAGTATAATCACGGCCTTTCGCCATGGAACTAGTTCGCGGTCTACACAATATCTCGCCGTGCCACCGAGGCTGTGTTCTGACCGTCGGCAACTACGATGGCGTGCATCTGGGTCATCAGGAATTGATCGGCGTGCTCAAGAGGCGGGCGGCTGAACTCAATTCGACGGCAACGGTGTTGGTATTTGAGCCGAACTCGAAGGAGTTCATCGATCCGGATGGCGCACCGCCGCGCCTGACCCGCTGGCGTGAGAAGTTCCTCGCCCTTGCCTCATATGGCGTGGAGCGAATGGTGACCGTGCGTTTCGATGACTGCATGCGCGCCATGACCCCGCAGGCGTTTGTCGAGGAGCTGATTGTCGAAAAGTTGGGCACGCGCCACATGGTCGTCGGCCACGATTTTCGCTACGGCAGCAAGGCCGGCGGGACGATCGAGAGCTTGCGAGTTGCGGGTCAGACCCGCGGATTCGGCGTGGAGGAAGTTGCGCCTTTCGTTTCGGACGGCGTCCGCGTCAGCAGCACGGCGGTACGCGAACGCCTGGCGCGGGCGGACTATGCCGGTGCCGCGCGCTTGCTCGGTCGACCGTATCGGATGACGGGCCGCGTGGTGCACGGCCGGCGGCTCGGTCGCACGCTCGGTTTTCCGACCGCGAACCTGCGTTTGATGCGTCGCAAGTCGCCGGTGTCGGGCATTCTGGCGGTGTGGGCCCACGGCATCGATTCGCGTCCGCTCGCCGGCGTCGCGAGTCTCGGCACGCGGCCGACGGTCAATGGGGTGGAGCCGTTGCTCGAAGTCCATGTGTTCGATTTTTCGGGCGACTTGTATGGCCGGGAGATCGAGGTTGAGTTCGTCGCGAAATTGCGTGATGAGATCAAATTCGATTCTTTGGACGCGATGACTGAACAAATGCAGGTCGATAGCGCACGTGCGCGCGATCTCTTGGCGAAGGTGGATTGTGGCTGATTACAAACAAACGATTAACTTGCCGAATACGGGATTTCCGATGAAGGCGGATCTTGCGAACCGCGAGCCCGCGCTGCTCGCAGTGTGGGAACGCAACGGCGTGTACGAGAAGATTCGCGACGTTGCCAAAGGACGGCCTTCGTTCGTTCTCACCGATGGGCCGCCGTACGCGAATGGTGCGATTCACTTGGGCCACGCCGTGAATAAAATTCTCAAGGACATCATCGTCAAGTCGCGCACTCTCGATGGCTACGATGCGCCCTATGTCCCGGGCTGGGATTGTCACGGCCTGCCGATCGAGATGCAGGTCGAAAAAACCCATGGGCGCGTCGGACAGAAGATAGACGCCAAAGCGTTTCGAGCGGCGTGCCGCGAGTATGCGCTCAAGCAAGTCGATGCACAGCGCGGCGACTTCAAGCGGCTGGGCGTGCTCGGCGACTGGGATCACCCTTACCTGACGATGATGCCGCGCTTTGAGGCCGAACAACTGCGCGCATTCGCACTCATCATCAAGAATGGCCATTTATACAAAGGTTATAAGCCGGTGCACTGGTGTTTGAATTGCCGTTCAGCACTGGCGGAGGCGGAAGTCGAGTACGAGGACAAAACCTCGCCGAGCGTCTATGTGCGCTTTCCGGTGGTCGATACCGCCGAATTGGCGCAGCGCTTCGGGATCGATACGGAGGTGCCGACCTCGGTCGCCATCTGGACCACCACCCCGTGGACCTTGCCGGCGAATCGAGCGGTGTCGCTACACCCCCAGTTCGACTACGCGCTGGTGGAAGTTGATTTGGGCGGCGGCGCTGAACGCCTGATTGTCGCGAGTGAATTGATCGACGCCGTGATGCATGCCTTGGGCGTCGCGAGTTGGAGCTTGATTGCGACCCTCAAAGGCGCGGCTCTCGAGCACATGGCGCTGCGCCACCCCTTCTATGATCGGCTGGTCCCCGTGGTGCTCGGCGAACATGTGACGCTCGATGCCGGCACGGGCGCCGTGCATACAGCGCCAGGACATGGCCTGGATGACTACGTCGTTGGGCGACGCTACGGATTGGAAGTCGAAAATCCCGTCGGCGGCGACGGCCGATTCCTGCCCGGGACGCCGCTATTTGCGGGTGAACAAGTATTCGATGCGAATGCGCATGTGATCAAGGTGCTGCGCGATCAGAGCCACCTCCTCAAAGATGAGCCGTACCACCATTCCTATCCGCATTGCTGGCGCCACAAGACGCCGGTGATTTTTCGCGCGACGCCGCAGTGGTTTATCAGCATGGAACAGGCCGGCTTGCGCAAGGGCGCGCTCGAGGCGATTTCGCACGTAGATTGGATGCCGGCCTGGGGCGAGCAGCGGATCAGCGGCATGATCGCCGGCCGCCCGGACTGGTGTGTCTCGAGGCAGCGCACCTGGGGTGTACCCATCCCTCTGTTCGTCGACAAAGTCTCCGGCGAACTGCACCCGAATACCGCCGCCTTGATCGAAGATGTCGCCAAGCATGTCGAGCGCGTCGGGATCGACGCCTGGTTCGATTTGGACGCCGCGGCGTTGCTCGGCGCCGATGCGGATCGATACGAGAAGGCCACCGATGTCATGGACGTGTGGTTCGATTCCGGCGTGGTGCATCACTGCGTATCGCAAATGCGGCCGGAGATCACCGTGCCCGCGGATTTGTATCTGGAAGGTTCGGATCAACACCGCGGCTGGTTCCATAGTTCGCTCTTGACCTCGGTGGCCATGCACGGTCGTGCGCCCTATCGCGGAGTGCTGACCCATGGATTCACCGTGGATGAGAAGGGCCGCAAGATGTCGAAGTCGATCGGCAACACCCTGGTGCCGCAGAAATTGACGAATACTTTGGGCGCCGATGTCGTGCGTCTGTGGGTTGCTGCGACCGATTACGCCAACGAAATGAGCGTATCCGATGAGATTCTGAAGCGTATGGCGGACTCATATCGCCGCATGCGCAACACGCTGCGTTTTTTGCTCGGGAATCTTCACGGCTTCGACCCGGGAGAGTCCGCGCTTGCGTTTGACGATCTGGTGGCGATCGATCAGTGGGCGATCGCGAAAGCGTTTGCGTTGCAGAACGACGTGGTGACCGCGTATCGCAACTACGAGTTTCATGCCATCTATCAGAAGATCCACAACTTCTGCGTGGTGGAACTCGGCGGCTTCTATCTCGACATCATCAAGGACCGGCTGTACACCACCGGTGCGAGCAGCGCGCCGCGGCGCTCGGCTCAGACCGCCATGCACCATGTTGCGCAAGCCATGGTGCGCTGGCTTGCGCCCATCTTGAGTTTCACCGCCGAGGAGGCGTGGGGTTTTTTGCCCGATGCGCGCAACGAATCGGTGTTCCTCAATACCTGGCATCAATTTCCAGCGGGCGCCGAACGCGTGTCGGCCATCGATTGGCCGGCATTGATCGCACTCAAGGCGGATGTCGCGCGCGATCTCGAACGCTTGCGAACCGCACGGGAAATTGGCGCGCCTCTCGAGGCCGAGGTGACGGTGTATGCGCCTGCGGCGCAGGCCGGCCGCTTTGCGGCGCTGCGCGATGAGCTGAGGTTTCTGTTGATCACCAGCCAGGCACGAGTCGTCGAAAGCGACACGCCGCCGAACTCCACGGTTCCGACCAGCGAACCTGGCGTGTGGATTGAGGTCAAACCCGCCATGCAGCCCAAGTGTGTCCGGTGTTGGCATCTGCGCAGTGACGTCGGCATCGATCCGCGGCACCCGGAACTGTGTGCGCGCTGCGTCCTCAATGTCGAGGGCCCCGGTGAAGAGCGCCTTTTCGCATGAGCCCAGAGAAAGGTCGTGCTCGAGCGGCGTGGTGGCTGGTGCTTTCTGTCTGTGTGGTTGCGCTCGATCAAGTCTCGAAGCTGTATATCGTCGGGCATTACACCGAGTTCGAATTCACCCGGATTCTGCCGGTTCTGGATATCACTCGTATGCATAATGTCGGCGCCGCATTCAGCTTCCTCGCTTCGGCGTCGGGTTGGCAGCGTTGGGTATTCATCGGCCTCGCTGTGGTAGTGAGCATCGGTATCACGATCTGGCTGTTCACGTTGCCGCGTGGCGCACATCGGTTGCTCGCCGCCGGCCTCGCTTTGGTGCTCGGCGGCGCGCTCGGCAATCTCATCGACCGCATCCGGCTCGGGTACGTGATCGATTTCATACACTTTCATTGGGATCGAGCGTATTTTCCTGCATTCAACGTGGCGGATTCGGCGATTACGGTCGGTGCTGCCTGCTTGTTGTTGGATGCCTTGTTCGAAGCTAAACGGAAAAACTGATGCAAATTTTCTTAGCCAATCCGCGTGGATTTTGTGCCGGCGTGGATCGTGCGATCGACATCGTCGAGCGTGCGGTCGTGTTGTTCGGTGCCCCGATCTATGTTCGTCATGAAGTGGTCCACAACAAGTATGTGGTGGACCGACTGCGCACCATAGGCGCCATATTTGTCGACGAATTAACCGAAGTGCCGGATGGCGCGACGGTGATTTTCAGCGCCCATGGCGTGCCGCGTGTGGTGCAGCAAGAAGCCAAGCGCCGCATGCTGAATGTTTTCGACGCGACTTGTCCGCTAGTCACCAAGGTGCATATGGAAATCACGCGCTATGCGCGTGAGGCGCGCGAAGTGTTCTTGATCGGCCACGCCGGGCATCCGGAGGTGGAGGGCACGATCGGCCAATTCGATGCGACGCTGGGCGGCGCAATCTATCTGATTCAGACGGTCGAGGACGTGGCTCGCGTCGCCGTTCGCAATCCCGAGCATCTGGCCTTCGTCACGCAAACCACCCTGTCGGTCGATGACACGGCCTCCATTGTCGCGGCGCTACGCGCCCGTTTCCCGGGTCTGAAGGCGCCGGTGAAAGAGGACATCTGCTACGCCACGCAAAATCGCCAGGACGCGGTCAAGGACTTGATTGGCCGCTGCGAAGTGCTGGTGGTGGTCGGGTCGAAGACCAGTTCGAATTCCAATCGGCTGCGCGAGATGGCGGGAAAGAACGCCAAGCCAGGTTACCTTGTGGACGGACCCGAGGATTTGCATCGTGAGTGGTTCGATGGCGTCAAAGCGGTCGGTGTCACTGCGGGTGCTTCGGCGCCGGAAATTCTGGTGCAGGGAGTCATCGCGCAACTTCGCCAATGGGGCGGCGAAGTCGCCGAGGAGCTCAGCGGACGCACCGAGCATGTGATTTTCGCGCTGCCCAAGACCTTGCGTGAGGTCATCAAGGTCGGCGGCAGTCTTTCGTCGGTGGGCCCCACGGGTTAGAATGCGGGCCCTTTCGGGTTGCGACGCCGCAATAGCTCAGTTGGTAGAGCAACGCATTCGTAATGCGTGGGTCAGGGG
>CAYRAC010000185.1:0-7231 GCA_964422045.1 uncultured Steroidobacteraceae bacterium | reverse complement strand
TCAATGGCGCTCCCTACCGGATTCGAACCGGTGTACTTGCCTTGAGAGGGCAATGTCCTGGGCCTCTAGACGAAGGGAGCGTTGTTAACCGGGCGCCCCGGCTCACGGGGGCTGGTAGTATACGGGCCAATTTTTTTGACTCAAGCGGAACCCCCCTTTTTGAACGCATCGTCGACGTCCTTCAACCCGCTGATCATCCCTCGTTCCGAGCACTCGATCTCGCGTGCGGCGATCTCGCCGAACGCCTTGAAAGTCCTGTACCGCCTGAAAGACGCGGGCTACCAAGGCTTCTTGGTCGGCGGCGCGGTGCGCGACCTGCTGCTCGGCATTACGCCGAAGGATTTCGACGTGGCAACCAACGCCTTGCCTGACGAGGTGCGGCGCCTGTTTCGCAATTGCCGCCTCATCGGCCGGCGCTTCCGGCTGGCGCATGTGCACTTCGGCCCCGAGATCATCGAGGTCGCCACCTTCCGCGCCGCGGCGGCGCCGGAGCGCGAGGACGTGGATGAAATGGATCCGGATGCGCCGAGCGAAGTCTCCGCGCAAGACGGCTCGGAACACCGTGCGTTCGATCAGACCGGCCGCATCCTGCGCGACAATATTTACGGCACCATCGACGAAGACGTATGGCGCCGCGACTTCACGGCCAATGGCTTGTACTACAACATCGACGATTTTTCGATTTGGGATTTCGTCGATGGTGTCAACGATGTGCGCGCGCGTCGCTTGAAGCTGATCGGCGATCCCGAGACGCGCTACCGCGAAGATCCGGTCCGCATGCTGCGCTCGGTGCGTTTCGCCGCGAAACTCGATTTCTCCATCGAGCCGAAGACCGAAGCGCCCATCGGTGAGCTCGCATATCTGCTCGACGGTGTGCCGCCGGCGCGATTGTTCGATGAGTGTTTGAAATTGTTCCTGGCGGGATTCGGCGTGAAATCCTTTCGGCTGCTGCGGCAATACGGGCTGTTCGAGCATCTATTTCCGTTGTCTGCCGCGGCGTTCGCGTTGCCGCCCTACAGTTATGCACAAGAGATGCTCGAGCGCGGCTTGAGCAACACCGATGAACGCATCGCGGCGGACAAGCCGGTGACGCCCACCTATCTGTTCGCGGTCGTGTTGTGGAGCGCGGTGCTGCGTGAACTCAACGAACGGCAGGCGGGTCCGGCGCCCGATCTCGCGCAGCTCATGCAGGCGTGCGACACGGTGCTGCGCGCTCAGCAGTCCCGCGTCGCCATACCGCGGCGCTTCGCGATACCGATGCGCGAACTGCTGATGTTGCAGCCGAGGTTCAACCGGCGCAGCGGCGTCAAATCCTTGAGCCTGCTGCAGCATCCGCGCTTTCGCGCGGCCTACGATTTCCTGTTGCTGCGGGCGGAGGTCGGCGTGGCCGACCCAGAACTCGCGAAATGGTGGACCGACATTCAGCTGCTGCCGCAGGAGGAGCGCGTGGCCCTGGTGCAGGCCCGTCCGGCGGATCCGGCCGAGAAGACCGAGGGCGCGGCGACTCCAAGCCGGCGGCGCCGGCGGCGGCGGCGCGGCGGAGCGGCGCGCACCTAGCGCACCTAGCCTATGTCCGCGCTGTGGCGGCCCGCGTACGTGGCGATCGGCAGCAATCTGGACCAACCTCAGGCGCGCGTGCGCGAGGCGTTCGAGCGCCTGGCGGCCTCGCCAGCGATGCGGCTCGTGGCGCGCTCGCGCCTGTACGAGACGCAGCCGATGGGGCCGCAGGATCAACCTAACTTCGTCAACGCGGCCGCCGGAATACTCAGCCAGTTGCCGCCCCGCGAGCTGCTCACGCGATTGCTCGGCATCGAAACGGCGATGGGCCGCAATCGGCGCGAGCGCTGGGGTCCGCGTGTCATCGATCTGGATTTGCTGTGGATGCCGGGCGAGAGCATCGCCGAGGAGGGGATCACCGTGCCGCATCCCGGGGTGTCGACCCGCAACTTCGTCCTGTATCCTCTGGCAGATATCGCTCCCACGCTTTCGATTCCAGGAATTGGCCGCGTGCTGGAACTGTTGCGGAGCGCGGGCAGTGATGGCATTTCGGTTCTCGAATAGGATCAAGAGTAGTCAATGGCGAGCGCGAAACCTCACCGGTTCATTGTGGTCGAAGGTCCGATAGGTGTCGGTAAAACAAGCCTCGCGAAGCGCCTGAGCCAGTCGTTGGGCGGCCAGCTGATCCTCGAGCAGGCGGATCAGAACCCGTTCCTCGAGCGCTTCTACAAGAACCCGCGCGCGGCGGCATTCCAGACGCAACTGTTCTTTTTGTTCCAGCGCTCGCGCCAATTGGAGGACGTGAGGCAAGAAGATTTGTTCGGCGCGGTGCGCATCGCCGACTACCTGTTGGAAAAGGACCGGTTGTTTGCCCGCGTCACCCTGGATGACGCGGAGTACGCGCTGTACGAGCGGGTCTATGAGCGGGTGGTGGTGGACGCGCCGAAGCCCGATCTGGTCGTCTACCTGCAGGCGCCGGTCGATGTGCTCGTGGATCGAATCGCCAAGCGTGGTATTCGCTACGAGCAGCACATCGAGCACAGCTATCTCGACAAGCTCAACCAGGCGTATGCGCGATTTTTTCATAGCTATGACGCCTCGCCCCTGTTGATCGTCAATTCCACGGCCATCGACCCGATCAACAACGACGGCGACTATCAGCAGCTGTTTGCCGAAATCAGCAAGACGCGCCGCGGCCGGCATTTCTTCAATCCCGCCGGCAGCAGCCTGTTGCCGTCCGGCTGACGAGACCGCCCGCCGGCGGCTAAAGGTCTCGGCTTCGTTGCCGATGCATGGGCATGGAATTCCTCACTCGCAGCGCCTCGGTTCGGGATCGGGTCCGGGTATGGCGCGCCGCGGGCGCGCGCGTGGCGCTGGTGCCCACCGCGGGCACCCTGCACAAGGGACACATGCACGTGGTGGCGGAAGCCCAGGAGCGGGCCGACCATGTGATCGTCAGTATTTTCGCGAATCCCCGCGAGCGCGAGGCGCCGACGCTCGGGGCGGATCGTGAATTGTTGCTGAAGATGGGTGCCACGGTGGCGTTTGCGCCGCCGCAGCAGGAAATCTATCCGATTGGCCGGGAACTCGCGGCGTCGGTGACCGTACCGGCGCTCGCCGACATGCTCGAGGGCACGCAACGGCCGGGGCACTTCGCCGACCTGACCACGTTGCTGGTCAAGTTGTTCAATGTCATCAAACCCGATGTCGCCTTATTCGGCGAGCGCGATTTCCAACAGTTGGTCATCATGCGCCGCCTGGTCGACGACCTGTTCCTGTCGATCGAGATTCTCGGTTGCGCGACCCTGCGGGACAGCGATGGACTCGCAGTCGCCTCCGCCAATCGAAGCTTGACCGCGCAGGAGCGCGCGCTCGCGCCGCGGCTGCATGCGACTTTGAACGAGTTCGTCGCCAAGATCGATGCGGGCGCGCGCGATTATGAGGCTTTGCAGCGGCAGGGGATGGACGCGCTCAAAGCAGCCGGCTTCGCCCCCGAGTATTTCGCCATACGTCAGGCCGCGGATCTCGGTCAGGTGCAATGCGCGGCACGCGACCTCGTGATCCTCGCGGCAGCGCGCCTCAACGCGCACCGGCTAATCGACAACTCGCGGGTGCGCCTCATCGACCGGTTTTGACGAGTGCTGCGCGAGCGCCCATTGCACGTGCTCGCGGACCACGCTCGAGGGATGCTGCGCGCGCCGATGCAGCGACTCGAGCAGCGCCGCCGAGGTGGGCGCATTGCCGAGCGCGACGGCGATATTGCGCAGCCATCGCTCATAGCCGATGCGCCGGATCGCGCTGCCGGCGGTGCGCTCGAGAAATTGCGGCTCGCTCCACTCGAACAGGTCGATGAGCTGTGAATGATCGAGGCCGTGCCGCACGGCGAAATCCTTCTCGGCGCTGTGACGCGCGAACTTATTCCACGGGCAGACCAACTGACAGTCATCGCAACCGAAGATGCGATTGCCGATCGCGCGGCGAAATTCCACGGGAATCGCGCCCGCCAACTCGATGGTGAGGTAGGAGATGCAGCGCCGCGCATCCAGACGATAGGGCGCGACAATGGCCGCGGTCGGGCAGGCCGGGATGCAAGCCGTGCAGCTGCCGCAATGCGCGCTGCTCGCCTGCTCGCTCGGCAACTCGAGATCCAAGTAGATTTCGCCCAGGAAGAAGTACGAGCCGGCGTCGCGATCGATCAGATTGGTGTGTTTGCCGATCCAGCCCAACCCGGCATTGCGCGCCAGCGCCTTTTCCAGGACCGGCGCGCTGTCGGTAAACACACGGTGGCCGAACGGACCGACCGCGCCCTCGAGGCGGTCGCAGAGCTTCTGTAAACGCGAGCGCATGACCTTGTGATAGTCGCGCCCGAGGGCATAGCGGGAAACATAGCCGAGATTGCGGTCGGCGAGGGTGGCTGCGGCGTCGGCCGCTGGCGGCCAATAATTCATGCGTACGCTGATGCAGCTCACCGTGCCCGGCTTAAGTTCCGCCGGCCTGCTGCGCTTCACGCCATGGCGCGACATATAGGTCATTTCGCCGTTGAAGCCCGCGCGCAACCAGTCGAGAAAATGCGCCTCGTCGCGCGCCAAATCGAGGCGGGCAACGCCGAGATGCGCGAAGCCGAGCTGCCGGCCCCACTCGCGCAAGTCGGTCAACAGGGTCGCTGGGTCGATGGGCGTCTTGAGGTGGTTTGGTTTACGCATGCGCCAACCGAATTTAGGTTGGCCCGTATAATGGCGAAAAACGCCGCGGGCCGCTCCGCCAATGGACAGCTATGCCTCGAGCCTGCCTCGATTTCGACTTGCCTGACAGCCGTGCGACCGAGCTGCTGGGAGAGTCGCTGGCGCGAACTTTGCCCGGCCCCGGCACTTCGGGAGCGGTGGTGTATCTGCAAGGCGAACTCGGCGCCGGAAAGACTTGCTGCGTACGCAGTTTCCTGCGCGCGCTCGGCGTCACCGGGCTGGTGCGCAGTCCAACCTACACCCTGGTGGAGACCTACACCGTGGGTTCTGTCACCTGCGTCCACGTCGACCTGTATCGGCTGAAGGCCCTCACGGAAGTCGATGAGCTGGGACTTGATTGGGTGCAAGCGCGGTGTCTGCTGGTGGAATGGCCCGACAAGGGCCAAGGTGCGCTGCCTCCCGCGGATCTGGTTTTGGCGCTGTGTTACGCGGGGGAGGGGCGCCGGGCGAGGCTGACCGCCCAGTCGCCGCTTGCGGCGAGTTGGCTCGAGAAGCTAGGACGCGACACTAGCTTAAGTCCCTATGTATCTAATTTAACTTGAAAAAGATCTTGCATATGCGTTAACTTAATGCGCCATGAATATTCTGTTGCCGCGGCCGGTATGGGCGATGCTGTTGTCGATGCTGATGCTGCCGGCGCATGCGGTGGATGTGCGGGCGATTCGTCTCTGGGCGGGCCCGGATAGCACGCGGGTCGTATTGGACCTGTCGGGCAGCGCACAGCACAATCTGCAGGTCCTGAAAAATCCCGATCGCGTGGTGCTCGACGTCGCGAATGCGCGCTTGGCGAGCGGTGCGCGTACGGCGCTCGCCACCGGCTCGGTGAAGCAGCTGCGGGTGGCCCGGCGCCCCTCCGGGGAACTGCGCATCGTGCTCGACCTCGCGCGGCCCATCCAAGCAAAGAGCTTCCTCGCCGTGCCGAACGCCCATTACGGTTATCGATTGGTCATCGACTTGGGATCGAATCAGAGCAGCGAAACGCCGGTGAAAGCCGAGCACGCACCGCCGGACGCTCGCGACCTCATCATTGCCGTCGACGCCGGTCACGGCGGCGACGATCCGGGCGCTATCGGCAAAAACGGCACCCGCGAAAAGGACGTGGTACTGGCGATCGCTCGGGAATTGGCGCTCAAAATCAGCGCAGAGCCCGGGATGCGGGCGGTGCTCACGCGCAACGGCGATTACTTCGTGCCGCTGCGCGACCGGATGCGTCGCGCGCGAGCCCAGCAGGCGGATCTGTTCGTGTCCATTCATGCCGATTCGATTCGCGATCGACGCGTCGACGGCTCCTCGGTTTATATCCTGTCGCAGCGCGGTGCGACCGATGAGGCCTCGCGCTGGCTGGCGGAGCGTGAGAATGCGTCGGATCTGATCGGCGGCGTGTCGCTCGATGACAAGGACGATGTGCTCGCCTCGGTGCTGCTCGACTTGTCGCAGTCGGCTTCATTGAGCGCCAGTCAAGTCGCGGCCGAACGGGTGCTGCGCCAATTGAACCGGGTCGGCGAGGTTCGCAAACCGCAAGTACAGCAGGCGCGCTTCATGGTGCTGAAGTCCCCCGATATACCGTCGATGCTGGTCGAGACCGCGTACATCTCGAATCCGCAAGAGGAAATGCGCCTGCGGGGGGCCGCGCATCAGGCCAAGCTTGCGGCCGCCATCCATCAGGGCGTGCGTGACTATTTCTACGCCAATCCGCCGGCAGGCACACGGATCGCGCTACTCGCGAGCGGAGCGTCGACAGCACGGCCGGTAATGGCCACCGCGGGCGATTCGGGGGAATAGCGCCGCGTACACCGGCGCGACTCGGGCTGTGCGAAACTGCGCGGCTAACGAGGTCGCCCTTGCCCATTTTGCTGCTCTCCGATGCCCTCATCAGTCAAATCGCTGCCGGCGAGGTGATCGAGCGGCCGGCGTCCGTGGTCAAGGAGCTGGTCGAGAACGCGCTCGATGCACGGGCGCAGCGCATCGAGGTGGAGCTGGAACGCGGCGGTTGCGGCTTGATTCGCGTGCGCGACGACGGCAGCGGCATCGCACCCGAGGAGATTGCCTTGGCGCTGGCGCGCCACGCCACCAGCAAAATCGCCTCGCTCGATGATCTGGAGAGTGTGGCTACGTTGGGATTTCGGGGCGAGGCGCTGCCCAGTATCGCCTCGGTCTCGCGATTGTCGCTGGTGTCGCGGTCGGCGGCGTCCGCGCATGCCTGGGCGGTCGAAGTCCGCGATGGGTCCGTCGCGGCGCCGGTTCCCGCGGCGCACCCGCCCGGAACCACGGTCGAAGTGCGCGAGCTGTTCTTCAACGTGCCGGCGCGCCGCAAGTTTCTGCGCAGCGAGGCCACCGAATACCAACACATCGTGCGCATGCTGGAACGGCTCGCGCTGTCGCGGTTCGATGTGGCGTTCTCTCTTGCGCACAATGGCAAAACGGTCTGGACGCTTGCCGGGGCGCACAGCGCGGAGCAGCGCTTGGCGCGCGTCGCAAAACTATGCGGCGAG
>CAYRAC010000184.1:0-7261 GCA_964422045.1 uncultured Steroidobacteraceae bacterium | reverse complement strand
CGGATCCAGTTCGCACTTACGGTGTCGTTTCACATCATTTTTCCCGCATTCACCATCGGTCTTGCCGCGTGGCTCGCCTTCCTCGATGGCCTGCATCTCGCAACGGGACGTCCGGTCTACCGACGGCTGTTCGAGTTCTGGCTCCGCATTTTTGCCGTGGCGTTCGGGCTTGGGGTGGTGTCCGGAATCGTATTGGCATTCGAGTTCGGGACTAATTGGAGCGAGCTTGCGCGCCGCACGGGCGCCATTCAGGGCCCCTTACTGGCGTACGAGACATTCACGGCGTTCGCGCTCGAGGCAAGTTTCTTCGGGGTGTTGATTTTCGGTCGCAATCGCGTGGCGCGTTGGTTCTATTTCATCGCGTGTCTAATGGTGGCGCTCGGCACCACGCTGTCCGCTTTCTGGATCATGGTCAACAATAGCTGGATGCAGGTCCCGAGCGGGGTGCATCTGACGGCAGATGGCGCTTTCGTACCTGATAGCTGGCGGGCGATCATTCTGAGCTCGGTCGTGTGGGTGCGGTTTCCGCACATGCTGCTCGCCGCCTACGTGACGTCGGCTTTCTGTATTGCCGCAACCGGGGCGTGGTACATATTGCAGAATCGCGAACGTAACGAGTCGCGCACCATGATGCGTATGGGACTCGGTATTGCGGCGGTTCTCGTGCCCGCACAAATGATTTTCGGCCACTTAAACGGTGAATATGTCGTTCGCCACCAGCCCTCCAAGATGGCGGCAATCGAGGCCCGGTGGCACGACGAAAAACCGGCCTCTGAGGTATTGCTCGCTTGGCCGGACGTCGAGAACCGACGCAATCGCTTCGCCATCACGTTGCCGGCGCCCTTCGGCAGCCTGATTGATTCCGACAGCCTTAGCGCGGGCGAGGTAGGGCTTGACAGCATTCCACCCGAGAATTGGCCGCCGGTTCGGATTCCCTTCTTTGCGTTCCGTATCATGGTGGGCTGCGGCATCGTCATGTTATTTCTCGCCTGGGTCGGTTCTTGGCTTGCGCTCAGCGATCGACTCGAGACGCGTCGGTGGTTGCTCTGGGCGACCTTTCTGTCCTTCCCGCTGGGCTTTATCGCGACACTCACTGGCTGGTTTACCGCCGAAGTAGGGCGGCAACCCTGGGTCGTGTATGGCCTGCTCCGCACGGCGCAAGCGGCGACGCCGTTTCTCGCTCCGCGCGACGTTGCTTTAACACTGCTGATATTCGGCGGAATCTACCTCCTCATTTTTTCCGCTGGCACCCTCTACATCTACCGTTTGCTACGGCAAGGGCCATTGCCCACGCCCGTCGATCCAGAACGCGCGAATCCGAAGCGGCCACTGGCGGCGGGCGGTCCTGATTCGCACCACGGCATCGAGCTCGGCAGCACACCCGGATGAGCGCTTTTTTCCCCAATTTCTGGGCGGCGGTGCTCGCCTTAGGGCTGCTTCTCTACGTCGTGCTCGACGGCTTTGATCTGGGCGTCGGCATCCTATTCGGATTTACCCGCGATGAGGCTGCGCGCAGGCAGATGTTGTCCGCAATCTCGCCCGTGTGGGATGGCAACGAAACATGGTTGGTCATCGGGGGCACCGTCCTGTGGGCCGCTTTCCCGATCGCCTATGCGCTGATCCTTTCGGCTTTCTATTTGCCTATCTGTCTGATGCTCTCAGCTCTCATCCTGCGTGGCGTAGCGTTCGAGTTCCGCCAAAGGGCGAGTGCGCACACGCGATTTGTGTGGGACATCGGATTCGCTGGCGGGTCGTTCATTGCTGCCTTCACGCAGGGCGTCGTCGTAGGCGCGCTCGTGCAAGGCGTATCGGTGGCAGCTGACGGACGCTTGCTCGGCGGGGGGACACTAGATTGGGCATCCTCATTCGCGTTCCTATGCGGAGCGGGTCTTTGTCTCGGCAATGCATTGCTTGGAGCGGCCTGGCTAGTGCTCAAGAGCGAAGGCCCGTTGCGCGAACGTAGCTACCGAACCATTCCATGGCTGCTTGCCGGGGTGCTCATATTTCTGACTTTCGCCTTTCTCGCAGCACTTCGGATGAACCTGTCCGTGATGCATCGCTGGGTCGAACGGCCGTGGCTCGCGGTGTTTCCTCTGCTCGGAGCGCTAGCCGTGATCATGATAGTTAAAGGCGTTGGTAAACGACGTGACTTCTGGCCCTTCGCCGGGACTGCGGTCATTTTCTTGGCGGCATTCGCCACGCTGGCCGCCTCATTCCTGCCTTACATGGTGCCGTTTTCCTTAACGATCTTGCAGGCGGCCGCACCGACCAGCAGCCTGTCCTTCATCTTCTGGGGCGCGGGCATTGTCGTGCTCCCGCTGACGCTTCTGTACACCATCATCGTCTACGCCGTCTTCAAGGGCAAAGTCGGCCCAAGTGCCGAGTACCAGTAATCGAATATTCGAAGGAGCAAGTTATGCGTGTCGGTCTGTTCGTTCCTTGCTACGTCGATGCGTTCCACCCGCAGGTTGGTATCGCGACGCTGGAATTACTAGAGCGCTTTGGCATCGAGGTCGAATACCCTTTCGATCAGACCTGTTGCGGGCAGCCGATGACAAATAGCGGTTGTCACCCGGAATCGGCGGCCACCGAAGCGTTGTTCGTTCGAAACTTTGAAAAGTTCGACTACATCGTCGGGCCTTCGGGCAGCTGTGTGCACCACGTTCGCTATAACCTCGATGCGGTTGAGCAGACGGACGCTGTCCGCAAGGTCAGGGCGAATACTTTCGAGCTCGTCGAGTTTCCTCACGATGTACTGAAGGTCGATGCGTTCCCTTGGGCGGAGTTCCCGCATCGGGTCGCCTACCACAATAACTGCAACGCCCTGAGAGGGATTGGACACTCGAGTATGTCGGAACTACGAGTCGCCCCCTTTTCAAAGCCCTTGGACTTATTGCGCAAGGTGCGTGGAATCGAAGTAGTGAAGCTCGCGCGACCGGATGAATGCTGCGGGTTTGGCGGTACGTTTTCTGTTTTTGCCGAAGGGATCTCCTCAAAGATGGGACACGATAAGGTTCAGGATGAGGTTCGGTCGGGAGCCGAGTACGTCATCTCCTCCGACAGCTCTTGCATGATGCATCAGCAGGGATGCGCGGAGCGTGCCGGCTTGCCGATGAAATACATCCATATCGCGCAAGTCTTGAATGGAGCCTCATCATGAAGGGCCTTCAGTCGGACGTCCTGATCGCGATGGGGGCGGGAGCCGGAACTCGCCCCGAAGAAAGCACCGCCCCTGCAGATGATAGCCCGGTGAAGAATGGCCGTCGGCTGCAACATGCCGAGGGCGCTTCGCGCCCCTTACGTTCGACAAAGACGCGTGAACCTCAACCGCGCGGCGCACGAATTCGCGGCAATCATCGGGTTGATCAAACCGAAGCCGCCGCACGGTTCATGGCGGCGCCCGAGCACGAAAAGATGCATGACGATCGGCTTTGGGACTTGCGTAGCAAGCGCGACGGCCAAATGCATGCCATCCCCGAGTGGGAGGAGCTACGTGCACTGGCCTCTGCCATCAAAGAGCACACGCTGACTCATCTGGATCAGTACCTTGATCAGTTCGAGCAGAACGCGCGCGCCAACGGTGTGCACGTTCACTGGGCGATGAACGGTGACGAACACAACCAGATCGTCCACGGAATCCTCCGCGATCACGGCGCAAAGACTCTGATCAAGAGCAAGTCGATGCTGACGGAGGAGTGCGGCTTCCGTAGTTACATGGCACGCGTTGGCATCGAAATCATTGAGACCGATCTGGGAGAGCGGATTCAGCAGCTCGACAATGAGGATCCGAGTCACGTCGTGGTTCCTGCTGTTCACAAATTGCGCGGCGATGTTGCGCAGGTGTTTGCGACTCACCTGGGAACCGACCCCGCGGACGACAACGTGCACCATCTCGCCGAGGCCCAGCGCCAAGCGACACGGCCTTTGATCCTAGATGCCGACGCCGGCATGACGGGTTGCAATTTTGCCATTGCCGAGACGGGCGGCATTACGGTTTGCACCAATGAAGGTAACGCCGATCTTTCAGCCAACGTCCCGAAACTGCACATTGCTTCGGTCGGTATCGAGAAAGTGATCCCGCGGCTGGAGCATTTGGCTGTATTCATACGCCTGCTCTCGCGGTCCGCATTGGGCTCACCGATTACCCAATATACATCCCACATCCGGGGGCCGCGGGACGGAGGGGAGATGCATGTGGTGTTGGTCGACAACGGCCGATCGGCGCGTCTCGCGCTGGAGAAGTTTTGGACTTCGCTGAAGTGCATTCGCTGCGGCGCCTGCATGAATACTTGCCCCGTGTACCGGCGCAGTGGAGGCTTAAGTTACGGCGCAACGTATTCAGGCCCGATTGGCCTCATTATCGATCCCACATTTAATCGCCACAAATACAGCTCTCTGCCGTTTTCCTCGTCCTTGAATGGGAGCTGCAGCAACGTCTGTCCGGTCAAGATCAATATCCACGAGCAGATTAGCGCGTGGCGCCAAGTGATGGCGGAGAATCATGAGCTGACATTCGTCAAGAAGGCGGCGATGAAGGCCGCAGGCGTACTGCTGGCGCATCCCGCCCTATATCGCGTCGCGATTGCAACTGCAGATTCGGCGCTCAATGGACTACCGAGATTCGCGATCTATAACCGATTCAATGCCTGGGGCAAGCACCGCGAAGTCCCGCATGCGCCCCGGGAAAGCTTTCACACTTGGTACAAACGCAATCGGAGCGCTTCATGAGTAGCCGTGACCAGATTTTGGCATCCGTACGCGCGAACCTGCCGAGGCTCGATCGGCCGCTACCGCAAGTACCGATGTTCGATACGACCGCTCCAGCATCGCTCCTCGCGCTGTTCAAAGAATCCTTGCACGACATGGGAGGCGATTTCGTCGATGTGGCCTCGGGCGAGGATCCACTTCAACCGATTCGGGAGCGACTCACTTCAGCGAAGGTCGTGTGTTCGGCCGCTCCCGAGGTGACGGGGAATCGACAGCTTTCGAGCGTTCGCTCGCCCCGTGATCTTGCGGACGTGGACATCGGCGTCGTCCGAGCCGCGTTCGCGGTCGCCGAAACGGGTTCCGTCTGTCTAACGCAGTACGCCCTGGTGGTGAATTCGCTTGGCTATCTGCCGCAGCACCTGATCGTGTTGCTGGATCCGACGGATATTGTCGTCAATTTACATCACGCCTATCGCAGGCCGGAGTTCCTGCAGGGCCACTACGTCGTTTTTCATACAGGTCCCTCGGCGACGGCGGATATCGAGGGCGTCCTCATTCATGGCGCCCAGGGTGTGCGGACACTCACCGTTCTGCCTTTACCGCGGGCTGCAAGACCACCAAATCACTGATACAGGAGACCAGCACATGATGAAGTCAATCGAGACGAAAGATCGCAATGCGGGGCTTGGCTTGGCATTGCTCGATGATCCGATTAGCAACAAGGGCACGGCATTCACCGTCAAGGAGCGTGCCGAATTCGGCTTAGAAGGCCTCCTGCCGCCACAGGTAGAGAGCTTGGACCGGCAAGTTGAACGCGTCATGCACCACCTCGATGCCAAGCCCACCGATCTTGAGCGCTATATTTATCTGACCGGATTGGTGGATCGAAACGAGACGCTGTTCTATCGCGCAGTCATGTCCGATCCCGCCCGGTTCCTACCGATCCTGTATGACCCCACGGTCGCCGAGGCCTGCCTCACCTTTGGCCACATCTTCCGTCGCGCGCGCGGCATGTACATTACGCGCGAGATGAAGGGGCGCATAGCTGAGGTGCTACGCAACTGGCCGCAGAGCGATGTGCGCTTCATTTGCGTCTCGACTGGCGGACGAATTCTCGGCCTCGGTGATATCGGCGCCAACGGGATGGGCATCCCCATCGGTAAGTTACAACTCTATACGGCCTGCGCGGCCGTGCCCCCGAGGTGCTTGCTGCCGGTACTTTTTGACATCGGTACCACCAATGATGCCCTGCGCGCGGACCCTCTCTACTTGGGCCTGAAGGTAAAGCCGCCCTCCGAGCGAGAATTGGACGAGCTCGTCGAAGAATTCGTCCAGGCTGTGCAGCAGGTCTTCCCCAACTGCTGCATCCACTTCGAGGACTGGAAAGGCACCGATGCGATCCGGGTGCTCGCCCGGTATAAAGACAAGGTGCTGTGCTACAACGATGACATCCAGGGCACCGCCAGCGTCACACTCGCTGGGCTCACAACCGCGCTGCAAATCGTTGATGCACCGCTGACCGAGCAACGCATTTTGTTCTTGGGCGCTGGATCGGCGGGCATCGGCATCTCCAATTTGATTGCCTCGGCGATGCAGATGCAGGGACTTTCCCAAGATGCCGCGCGCAGCCGCATCTCCTTGTTCGACATCAATGGTCTTATAGAGCCGTCCCGCGCCGACCTATCGGCGTCACAAAAGGTCTACGCGCACAAAGCGGCGCCATCAAAGGATCTGGCTAAGACTATCGAAACCTTGAAGTCAACCATCCTCATCGGTGTCAGCACCAAGGGCGGCGCTTTCAACCAGCAAGTCATCGAGGCCATGAGTCGGGTCAACGAGCGGCCGATTATCTTCGCGCTTTCAAATCCGACCGATAAGGCCGAGTGCTCGGCTGAGCAGGCTTACACCTGGTCAAAAGGAAAGGCGCTATTTGCCGCCGGCGTCCAGTTCCCCGAGGTCACGATCAAAGGCAAGACCTTTCATCCCGGGCAGGCGAATAATTTCTATATCTACCCCGCACTCGGACTTGCGACATACGTGGCGCGGCCGCGACGTATTACGGATGAGTGCTTCATCGTCGCAGCGCAAGCGAGTGCGGACCAAGTGGGGCCGGAGCTTCGCGCCAAGGGTATGTTGTTCCCGAGTCAGTCCCAGATCCTCGAGATGGAGGTTTCGAGCGCAACTCGAATTGCACAGTTCATGTTCGAGAAGGGCCTGGCGACGGTAAAGCAGCCTGCCGATATCCGTAAATGGATCGAAGGTCAGTTGTACTCGCCGCACTATTAATTTACACCGCCAGACTTCGTCGGCTGCCGAATCTTTGCTGGCCTAACTGTCATGCAGGCATTAGGGCCAACCGAGGAAAAGCCCGCCGAGGTTTGGATCGAATTTGAGCAATGTTAGGAGATTAAGCGATGAACGATCAAGCGCAGCCTGTCCTACGCGAGGTTCCGATCGGGATCAACGCCGCCGGTCAGCGTCACGAAACCGATTCAATGGGCGGAATCGAGGTTCCGGCCGACCGATACTGGGGAGCGCAAACCCAACGCAGCCT
>CAYRAC010000183.1:0-7277 GCA_964422045.1 uncultured Steroidobacteraceae bacterium | reverse complement strand
GTTCAAGCGATCGCCGCCATGGCCTTCGGGACGGAAACGATTCGTCCGGTCGACATGCTGGCGGGCCCGGGAAATTCATACGTTGCGGAAGCCAAGAGGCTGTTATTCGGACACGTTGGTATCGATCTGTTTGCTGGGCCGACCGAAACCCTGCTAATCGCGGATGAAACAGTTGACGGTGAAATGTGCGCCACTGACATCCTGGGACAGGCTGAACATGGGAACAATAGCCCGGCGGTCCTGCTGACCACTTCGGAAGCGCTCGCAAATGAAACCCTGCGGGAGATCGACAGGCTTCTCGAGAAGCTGCCGACAAAACAAGTCGCCGGTGCTGCATGGCACGATTTCGGTGAGGTGATTCTCTGTGATTCCGACGAGGAAATGTTGACGGAAAGTGACCGGATCGCCAGTGAGCACGTTCAAGTGATGACACGGGACCCCGACTGGTTCCTCGCTCGGATGACGAACTACGGCGCCTTGTTTTTGGGTCCGCGGACCAATGTCGCCTACGGTGACAAAGTCATCGGAACCAACCACACGCTGCCCACCAACAGGGCCGCCCGCTATACAGGCGGATTGTGGGTGGGCAAGTTCCTAAAGACCTGTACCTACCAGCGCGTACTCACCGATGCGGCGTCAAGCGCCCTTGGTGAATATGCGTCAAGACTGTGCATCATGGAGAACTTCGTCGGCCACGCCGAGCAAGCGAATCTGCGCATTCGGCGCTATGGCAAGAAGCACGTCGAGTATGGAACAGCATTCGTCGAAGCCTGACGAATTGCGGGGCAATGCCGCGAATTCCGTAGTACGAGGCGACTAGGCGCCATTGCCGTGCCCAGAGGCACGAATGAGGTCGCAGGCACGCTCCGCAATCATCAATGTGGGGGAGTTCGTATTGCCCGACGTAATGGCCGGCATCACCGAAGCGTCGATTACGCGGAGCCCATCAATTCCGATGACCCGCATCTCGCTGTCGAGGACCGCATGAGGATCATCTACGGTGCCCATTTTGCACGTGCCAACGGGATGAAAGATAGTCGTGCCGATTGCGCCGGCCGCTATGGCCAGTTCTTCCGATGACTGAAACTGCCGGCCAGGGGCCACTTCCTCGGGATTGTATCGCGCGAACGCAGGCGCGGCCACGATTCGGCGCGTCAAACGCAGGGCGTTGGCCGCGACCTGACGATCGTGCGCAGTCGAGAGATAATTGGGCGCGATCAGCGGTGAAATTGCCGAATCGGGCGATTCGATGTGCGAACTGCCGCGTGACGTGGGACGTAACTGACACACAGCCGCGGTGATCGCATTGTAGGGGTGCAGGGACTCCCCAAATCGATCGAGGGACAGCGGCTGAACGTGGTATTCGACGTCTGGTCGTTGGATCGACTCATCAGACGGATCGCTCTTTGCGAACGCTCCCAGTTGCGATGGGGACATCGACATCGGGCCGCTGCGCGTGAGTGCGTAGTTCAGGCCGATCATCAGTTTTCCCCACCAATGCGCCGACAGAGTGTTGAGCGTCGCTACGCCGGTAACGCGGAATGACATGCGAAGTTGCAGATGATCCTGCAGATTGCCTCCCACGCCGGGCGCATCGTAGATCACGGGAATACCCAGCCGCTGCAAGCGATCGCCGCCGCCGACGCCGGACAGCTCCAACAACTGCGGCGAATTGACGGCGCCCGCGGCGAGCAGCACTTCGCTACGCGCGCGCACTGTCTGAACTCCGCCGCTGCCGACAAATTCAACACCGACACAGCGGCGTTTCTCGAAAAGGACGCGGCGCACGTGCGCACCCGTGATCACCGTGAGATTTTTTCGGTGACGGATGGGCCGAAGGAATGCTTTCGAGGTATTCCAGCGCCAGCCGCTGCGCTGGTTGACGTCGAAGTATCCGACGCCGGTGTTGTCGCCGCGGTTGAAATCCTCAGTCGCCGGAATGCCGATTTGTTGCGCTGCTTCGCTGAAAGACTCCAGCGCCTTCCATTTCAAGCGCTGCTTTTCGATGCGCCATTCTCCACCGCTGCCGTGAAACTCATTGGCTCCGCCGTAATAGTCCTCGCTCTTCTTGAACGTCGGCAACACGGATGCCCAGGACCAGCGCGGATCGCGCGTCAACCGCGCCCATTCGTCGTAGTCCTGCGATTGGCCGCGCATGTAGATCATGCCGTTAATGGAGGAACTCCCACCGAGAACGCGGCCGCGCGGGTAAAGAAGAGATCGCCCGTGCAACCTCGGTTCTGCCGCGGTCTTATACAACCAATCGGTTCGGGGATTGCCGACGCAATACAGGTAGCCCACCGGTATGTGAATCCAGTGATAGTTGTCCTTGCCGCCGGCTTCGAGCAAGAGTACGTTCACCTCGGGGTCGGCAGTGAGCCGGTTCGCAAGCACGCACCCGGCGGTACCCGCGCCCACGATTATGTAGTGGTATGCCTGGCTCAGGCGTTCTGAATCCCGAAGTACTGCTGACACCGTGTTCCCCTCCAATGTCGACGCGTCACTTTGCAACCGGCATCGTGAATTCGGCGCCTTTAGTGATGGAGTTTGACCAGCGTTGCATGATGCTTTTGTAACGGGTGTAGAAGCGAATGCCTTCAGGGCCGTAAGCATGATGGTCGCCGAACAGCGACCGCTTCCAGCCGCCGAAGGAATGCCATGCCATGGGAACCGGAATGGGAACATTGATTCCCACCATTCCGACCTTGATCCGCCGCGCGAACTCGCGTGCGACGCCGCCATCAGAGGTGAAACACGCAACGCCATTGCCGTACTCGTGTGCATTGATCAACTCGACAGCGGCGGCGAAGTCGGGTACCCGGACAACACCGAGAACGGGTCCGAAGATCTCGTCTGTGTAAATCGACATCTGCTGCGTGACATGGTCGAAGAGCGTACCGCCCAAATAGAATCCCCGATTATGATCTGCTCCGGCGACGAACCTGCGACCGTCGACGACCAGCGTTGCGCCTTCATTGACGCCTTTGTCGACATAGCCGACCACCTTGGCGCGGTGTTCGGCCGTAATGAGCGGGCCCATCTCAGCGTCGCTGTCGAGCCCATTCTTGATTTTCAGCGCTTTGACACGCGGCGTGAGCCGTTCAACGAGTTCGTCGGCGATGGGTCCGACCGCTACGGCAACCGAGATCGCCATACAGCGCTCGCCTGCCGACCCGTAGGCGGACCCGATCAGCGCGTCAATCACTTGAATGAGATTGGCATCCGGCATGACGACCAGATGGTTCTTCGCGCCGCCCAGTGCTTGGACGCGCTTACCTCTCTGCGTTCCTTGGGTATAAATGTATTCGGCGACCGGCGTCGAGCCAACAAACGACAGCGCTTCGACATCGTGATGCTCGAGCAGCGCATCGACCGCGACTTTGTCGCCGTGCACGACATTGAAGACACCATCGGGCAGTCCCGCCTCGGTCAACAATTCGGCGAGCCGCACGGATGCCGACGGGTCTCGTTCCGAGGGCTTTAGAACGAAGGTGTTGCCGCATGCGATCGCGACTGGAAACATCCAGCACGGCACCATCACCGGAAAATTGAACGGCGTTATGCCGGCTACGACCCCGAGAGGCTGGCGCATTGACCAGTTGTCGATGCCGCCACCCACTTGTTCCGTGAATTCTCCTTTGAGCAGATTGGGGATCCCGCAAGCAAATTCCACGATCTCGATTCCACGAGTGACCTCACCGCGTGCGTCGGACAGAACCTTCCCATGCTCGCCGGTGATGAGCGCAGCAAGCTCATCCGTGTGCTGATCGAGCAGCTGTTTGAACCTGAACATGATGCGCGCACGCTTGAGCGGTGGCGTATCTGCCCAAGAAGGCCATGCGGCCTTTGCGGCTGCCACTGCCTGATCGACCTCTGCCCTGCTCGCCAATGGGACCAGCGACTCGATGTTCCCCGTGGCGGGATTGAAGACGGATCCGTGGCGCCTAGAGATTCCCGGGACTTTGCGGCCGTTGACGTAGTGCATCAGGGTCGCCGGCTGCGATGCATTATCTGATGTGCTGATGGGCCGTGAGCTCATGTTATCCTCCAGTCCAGTCGCTGTTGGGTGGTGCTGATCGGTGGAGTCCGATAAGTCATTGAATAAAGAGCGAGCGTAGGGTGAACCATGCCGGCGTACCAATGATTTCTTGTAAACTTAATTATAAAATTTTCTAATAATACTCTATGGATTTAATCCTCCTTCGAGCGTTTGTGACTGTCGCCAGAGAGGGCAACCTCACTCGGGCAGCAAAGCGATTGAACCTGTCGCAGCCGGCGGTAAGTCTTCAGGTCCAAAATCTGCAGCAAACCCTGCGATTGACCTTGTTTAGCCGCACTGCGCGCGGACTGAAACTCACGCATGATGGCATGGCAATTTTGCCTCATGCGCAGCGCGCAATCGAAACCGCGGAAGAGGTGATCAGGGCTGCCGGTGCATTGCAGAACGAGGTTCGCGGGACTTTGCCGATCGGGACGATTCTAGACCCTCCCTTTTTGCGCCTCGGCGGGTTTCTCAAGTCTCTAGTGGAAAGTTATCCCCGGATCGAGACGGCTCTCCGGCACGGAATGTCGGGTTGGGTGCGGGACGAGATTCGCGCAGGACGGCTGGGGGTGGGTTATAACATCGACGCCATCGACCAGGTACCCGATCCGCTTTTCCATTCCGTGACTCTGACCACTTTCCAGTACCTCGTCCTTGCGCCCGCCGGGTGGAGTGAACGTATCCAACAAGCCGCCCCGAACCGCCACTGGCGCGAACTGGCGGCGCTGCCGTGGATCTGGACGCCGCCGTCGTCAGCTCACAATCGTTTGTTGTCGCGCATCTTCGGTGAGCTTGCCGTGATGCCGCTGCGGGTTGCCGAAGTAGATCAGGAACCGTCCATGCTCGATCTTGTAAAGTCCGGAGTTGGATTGAGCCTCGTGCGCAATTCCGTCGCGCTTGCCGAGGCTCACACGCACGGCCTCACGATCGTCGAGGGCGTGGCCGTTCCTGCCGCGCTCACGTTCATTTGCCTGGCCGAACACCGCGAAGACCCGCCGATTGCCGCTGCATTTCGCCTGGTCGAACAACAGTGGATACGCCAATAAAAAGCTGATTCGCTGCGATTCCTCCGTTGGTCCAAGCCCTCTTGGGGAACTGTTCGTATTCTGGTATCTCGACCCGGAAGTACACGGTGGCGGGCTTACCTACGAACAATGCGCGTCACTCTGCGTCATAAAAATTCTAATTTGCGAAATTGCGTGATCGGATACTCCGCGAATATCGTCTTCTAGAACGATGAGCGATTGATTGGAGTCGCTCAGGGAAGTTGCCGATCTCTCGTCACTTCGTCAGCGAGTAATTCTTGACTCATTTCGCTACAAATTAAGGGGATGTCCTGATGTTTCGGCCAAATACACAATTCGTGAACACGCGTGAAATACGCATCGCCATCAGACTGGCCTCCGCGGCGCTGATCGCCTTGTTGGGTTGGATGCCCGCATATGCTGCGGATGCAACGGCAGCGAGCGGGGATAGTGCGGGTGCGGCGAGCTCGAGCGAAGGCCTTGAGGAGATCGTCGTTACGGCAAACCGGCGTCCTGAAAAGCTCCAGGACGTGGGTGCCGCGGTCACGCTTGAAAGCAGTGCCAGGATCGAGGCGTTCCAGATAACGCGCGCCGAGGACTTGTCGAAGTTGTCACCGGGTCTCGCGGCGATTCCAGAAAACGGGTCGGCAGTGTCGTCGTTCAGTATTCGCGGGCTGAGCCAGGCGGACTCGTCGGAGCACGAAGAGCAGCCGGTCGCGATATATGAGGACGGCACCTACATCGCGATTCCGGCGGCGACAGGCTTTCCGATCTATGACGTCGACCACGGCGAAGTGCTGCGGGGCCCGCAGGGAACGCTGTTCGGTCGAAACGCCACCGGCGGTTCCGTGCAATTCTTTTCGAACCAACCGACGGATACATTTGCCGCCGGGATCTCGTACACCGCCGGCGATTACAACCTTCATCGCCTGGAAGGTTTCATCAACGGTGGCAATAGCGATGTCAGCGACCGTTTCGCATACTATCTGAGCGAGCGCGACGGTTATGTTAAAAATTTGGACGGCCCCAATCTCCTTTCGAGTGACGTCGCCGCCTTTCGCAATCAAACCAAATTCAAGATCGGCGACAGTACGGAAGGCACGCTTCGACTCGAAACCTGGCAGGACAACGGTACTCCCGCGAACTACCAGACCGCCAGCTATACCCCGGCGGGATCGGCCTACGATAAAGCGCTTGCCGCGAATGCCCCGAACCTCTACGGCTACGTGAATCCGAGCAGCTCATTCTTTGTCCAGGCCGTGAATGTGCCCGGCGAAGTCTTCAAGCGGGCATCCACCATCGCGCTGAACCTGCAGCACGAAATGGGCGATGTCACATTGGATTCGGTCACGAGCTTTATCAGAACACGCATCAACTATCTGGAGGACACTGACGGTACGCCGAATAATGCGGCGTATTATTCCGATGGCGGCGTCGCCAATACCTATGGCCAGGAATTTCGCCTCCTCAAGAGCACCGGCGCGTTTCGCTGGACCACCGGCGTTAATTTCTTCGAGAATCAGGGTGAGTTCTTCGTCCTGTTCGCTTTGCCGACATTCTGCGATCCGACCTCGACGACGGATTGCGCCTCGGCAGGCGCGGGTAGCGCACATCTTCCTCTGAGTTCGACGCTCGGCAAGGGCGCGGAGCTGCAAACGGCGTACACTCTGGACTATAAGGCCTACAGTGGATTCGGGCAGGCCGAATATGATATCACCGACAAATTGACCGCGATCGTGGGTGCGCGATATACGTACGACGATCAACACTTTGACTGGAGCTTTAACTGCGCGCAGACCTTGGCCGGCGCTTGTTCGACAATCTTTGGTACTCCGGCGGGTACCGCCGGGGCTTTCAACTACGCGCCAGTGACCGATCTGTCCCAGACCAAGGGGCTGTGGAGCGGAAAGGCGCAACTCAACTATAAGCTGGATGCGGACGTGCTGCTGTATGCGGTGCTGAGTAAGGGGGTGAAGTCCGGCGGGTACTTCGACGCCACCGCCGGCAACGTGCCCCCGAGCCAATTCTCCTTCAAGCCGGAGACCCTGTACGCCACCGAGGTGGGCGTTAAGTCGCAGTTTTTCGATCGAAAGTTAACGGTCAACGCGGATTACTACCACTACAACTACGAGAACTCACAGCAGTTCAACTTCGTCGACGGTATCTTCTTCACGGTCGCAAACTTGCCGGCGACCTCGAACGGATTTGAG
>CAYRAC010000182.1:6042-7279 GCA_964422045.1 uncultured Steroidobacteraceae bacterium | reverse complement strand
CAGGCAATAGGCACCTTCGGCATGGCCGGCGGTCAGGCCATCGACTTGGCGGTTCAGGGCAAGCAGCTCGATATCGGCCAAGTGGAAGATATGCATGCACGCAAGACCGGAGCCCTGATTCGCGCCAGCGTATTGATGGCGGCCGAGTGCGTGCCGCCGCTCGATGCGAACCTCTACGCGGCTCTGGCTCGATATGCCTCGGCGCTGGGTTTGGCGTTTCAGATTCAGGACGATCTGCTCGACGTCACGGGTGATGTGTCGACCTTGGGTAAGGCCACCGGAGCCGACAGCGAACGCTCGAAGCCCACCCATCCGGCCATCATCGGCATCCAGGCCTCGCAGCAACGGGTCCGTCTGCTTCACAGTCAGGCGATTCATGCGCTGGCGCCGTTCGGCGATAAGGCGGAATCGATGCGTTCCTTGGCTCACTGGCTGTTGTCACGGCAGTATTGATACCCACACACGCCGTGCGTGCGCTGTTCGTTGGGTTGATCGTCGCTTGCTGCGGGAATCTGCTTCCGGGGGCGGCGATTGCCGCTGACGCGCAGTTCGACATCCGGATTCTCAGCGACACGCTCGCCGACCCCTCGCCCGATGCCCTCGCGAAGGGCGCGCTCGACGACCAATTTGCGCCGCTCAACGGCAAACTACGCAGCCGCGGCAAAGCGTTTTGGTTGCGGCTTATGCCTACGCTGCGCACAGCCGATTCGCTGACCGGGATCCCCGTCGTCGTGATGCACTCCGGACGGCAAACCGAAGCCGACCTGTATGCGGCGCGCGGCGGCGCGGCCGTGCAGCTCTCGCAAGTCACGCACCTCCCCGAATTTCGCGGTACTCAAGACACCGTGTTCAGTTTTGTCGACGGGGCGAATCCAGGGCAGCCGCTGTACGTGCGTATCAACGTCGCCGGCAACGACTCGGAGACGGTGAGCTTTGCGGCGTCGACGCTCGATCGTGTGCTGAGGCGCGGCGCCGAGCATGCGCGAGTGATCGCGCTGACATTCGGCGCATTGATGGCGGTGTCGCTTGCCGCCTTGTTGATTTGGTTCGTGCTGGCGGATCGACTGTTCATTTTGTACGCGACACTGTTCTCCCTGCAGGCGTTGTATGTGACATATCTCTCCGGTCAGGGCTTCGACTGGCCTTGGCTTAGCTTCGCGCAACCATTGGGTTCCTTCGCTTGGAACGTACCGGTCGGATTGAGCGGCGCGATCGCCTGCCTATTCACGCGCGAGAT
>CAYRAC010000182.1:3009-6032 GCA_964422045.1 uncultured Steroidobacteraceae bacterium | reverse complement strand
GATCGCGGACCTGCGCCACTTCTCGCCGCGGATCTACACCGCCTTCGGCTGGTTCGCCGTCGCCTTCGTCGGTATTACCGCCGCGAATCTCGCGAAGTTCATCGGGATCGGTTCCTGGGTGAACGCGCTCGGCAATCTCTTGTTCGTCATATTGTCGCTGTTCACAATGGTGGTGGCGTTCGTCGCCTGGCGGCGTGGCAATCGCGCCGCCGGCTGGTTTCTGATCGCCTGGGGTCTGCTCGAGGGATTCACCATCACTGCCGCGGTGCGCTTTCTGCTGACCGCATCGGTCGCTCCCGGTTCGCTGCTCTATTACTACGGTCTGCCTTTATCCATGGTGGCAGCCGCTATTCTCATCGCGCTCGGGGTTGCGGATCGGCTGCGCGAACAACGGCTTGCGTTGACCGAGGCGCAGCAGCGCGCCCAGACGGATCCCTTGACCGGTGTGCTCAATCGCCGTTCGCTCGTCGAGCGGCTCGATGCTGCGTGCGTGCGGGCGCGGGCCCGCGGATTGCCGATCGCATTACTGTTCATCGATCTCGATCATTTCAAACAGATCAACGATTCGTTCGGGCATCAGGCAGGCGACGCCTGCCTACGCGCCATAATCCAGCCGATACACGCCGAATTGCGGCAGTCCGACGTCATCGGCCGTTATGGAGGCGAGGAATTCGTGGTGATCTTAAGCAGCGCCGACGCGGCCGCGGCAAACCCCATTGCGCAGCGAATTCTCGCTGGAGTGTCCGGCGTGCGTGTCGAGGGTTTTGGTGCGCCGATTCGTCTCACCTGCAGCATCGGCATCGCGGCGAGCGACACGCTGGGTGTCTGGGGCGAACATCTTCTGGCGCAAGCGGACGCCGCAGTCTATGTCGCCAAGCGATTAGGACGTAATCAAGCCTACGTCGCGGTGCCGCTAACTCCGTAGCAGTTCGCAATTAAATGTCGCATAATGGCGACGTATTAATAATTCATTGACAGCGGCCTGCCATAAGTTGATCTTATGCGCTGAGCGGCCCGTCACGAATTGGGCTAATTGCTACCCAGTCGTGGATTATTAAGCGCCGCAGGAGGATGTGAAGAGTGCACCGCAGTGCTGTTAGTCATGCACTTCTGATGCGCGAGTCGACCGATCGAGTCGAGCGCGCGCTCCGCGACGACACCGACAAAGAACACCTGGTTGCACATCGCGTTCTCGAAAGCCCGAAGAGTTGGCAGCTGTGGGAGAGTGAGCACTCGAGCCTCATGCGCCAAGTTGCGGACTACAGCGTATTGCGCACACAGGCGGCCGCGCTCCGACATACCGCGCTGCGGTTGATTCACGGCAAGGCGTTATTCGAATACTTGCGCAAGAACGCCGTGCGCGGCGATGCGCGCAGCATGATCTTGCATCACTTCTACCCGACACGAGGCTACCATTCCGCGGTTATCGCGGAGCACAGCGGCTATGTGCGCAAAGCCTGCAGCTACCTGTGTGCGGGGCACGTGGGAAGCGGGGTCGTGCAGGACCCGGCATTCGTCGACGCGATGCAGTATTACGAGGAGCTGTACGGCTCATATTTCAATCTGTACTGCAGGACATTGTTCCCGACAAACGGCGTCGAATCGGCCAGCGAAATATCCTTGCTACCGCTGCTCAAGCACCAGCTCAACGAATGGCGCTGGATGATCTTGAACCCGCGACAGAGTTTGCCGCGCGTCAATCGCGAGCGCGACATGCGCAAGTCCACCGGAGAAACGCAGCGGCTTCGCACGCTGCAGATGCCTTCCAGAGCGGGCGCTTAACACGGTTCAGGCCGATTTAGCATCGCCGGGCATGCCTTCCTGGTATGGTTTGCAACATAATTAGCCGATACGGTTGCATCCGCCCGTGTTGTCGATCCGAATAAGTTCTCAAGGCCCTCAATGACTCTGTCCGTGCTGCAACGCATTGCCGGCGGCGACTCGTCCGCGGTGCGTGAATGCATAGAACAATACGGTGCACTCGTTTGGAGTTTGGCGCGACGCCTGTCGCGCTCGCCGTCGGATGCCGAGGACGCGACACAGGAAATCTTTCTGGATATCTGGCGCAGCGCCGGTCGCTTCGATGCATCGCAAGGCTCCGACAAGGTGTTCATTGCGATGATCGCCCGGCGCCGTTTGATCGATCGACTGCGCAAAGTAAGCGCCGAACCTCCGATGGATCCGGTCGAGGCACTGGAAACCGTCCATTGGGCGGATCCGGGCACCGCATCCGAAACATCTCTCGAGGCCGAGCAGGCGACTCGGGCGCTGGCGGAGCTGCGTCCCGAACAAAGGCAAGTATTGGAGCTCGGGCTGCTGCATGGCCTGAGCCAGTCCGAAATCGCGACTCGCTTGCAGATGCCGTTGGGGACGGTGAAGTCTTTTATGCGTCGCGGCCTCATCAAGGTGCGCGAATACATGAATCTGGATGCCGAAGGCGTCTCAGTGGGAGCGAAGGTCTAATGTCAGCTCCGGGCGCGCAAAACCAGCTCGACGAAGCCACGATCGACTTGCTGATCAAGCAGGTCACCGAAGGACTGGCGCCGGCCGAACAGCGGGAGCTCGATGTTTTGGACAGTGCACTGGCAAGCAGCAATCTGCAAAGATTCGAACGCGCCGCAGCAGCGGTTGCGCTTGCGGGCAGTGCGCGCGCCGAGCCGTTGCCCGCTGCCTTGAAATCGCAAATCGAACAGCAAGCGCAGAGCTTCTTCGACCGCGGCAACGCCCGCGCCGCGACGAACGTGGTCGACTTGGGCGCGGCGCGTCCGGCGCCGCGCGCGTCCGCAACGTCGGGTGCCTACGGATGGCTCGCGGCCGCGGCATGCCTGGTGCTGGCGCTGTTCGCCTGGAATCGCACACCACCTCCCGCCCCGGTGGCAATGGCGCCGCCCGCGCCGGTCGTTGCGCCGCCAGTTGAGAAGCCGCCTGCGCCGCCGACTGCGGCGGAGGAACGTGCCGCGTTATTGGCCAAGTCCGATGCGCTCAAGATCACCTTCGGGGCGACCAAGGATCCGGCCGCGGCG
>CAYRAC010000182.1:0-2999 GCA_964422045.1 uncultured Steroidobacteraceae bacterium | reverse complement strand
GGCGTCAGCGGCGATGTGGTGTGGGACCCGGCCACCCAGCGCGGCTTTTTGCGCCTCGTCGGTCTCGCGGCCAATGATCCGGCGGTGCACCAATATCAATTGTGGATTTTCGACGGCGGCCGCGACAAACGCTATCCGGTGGATGGCGGCGTTTTCAACATTCCGGCCGCCGCCGGCGAAGTCGTGATTCCCATTCACGCGGCCCTGCCGGTGCTGTCGGCGAAGGCGTTCGCGGTAACAGTCGAAAAGCCCGGCGGCGTCGTGGTCTCAGGGCGCGAACATGTGGTCGTGCTCGGCGCCGCCAGCTAGGCGCCCCCCAGCTAGGCGCCCCCAAGCTAACCGATAACCGCTTTGCGCTCCTTCAAGGACGGCGGGGTCCACAGATAGATCCACGTTTCGGTGAGGGGTTTGCCCGCCACGCGCAAGAACAGCCGCATGTCGATGGGCTCGACGTTGTCGTCAGGCGGTCGCACATCGAACAACGCGCGGTAACCGTGAAATTCTTGGACATAGTGTGCAGTTACATGCTCGGTTTGACCGCGCGAGACGCTGATCACCGCTTCGACGGGCGCGTCCTTGGCCAGCGCGCCGAGTTCGCCGCCGGCAAAGTCGACCGCAAAATGCCAGCTGTAGTATTGGCGCTTCTGGCCCACCGTGCCGCCGATGCCGGTGCGGGTCGCGATGGTTTGCGCGAGCGGCGATGAGAAGGGCATGCGCGTGCCCCAGTACAGGCGATAGCTGAACAAGAGCTCCTGGCCGGGCTTGGTTTTCTCGGCCGGATTCCAGAATGCGACGATGTTGTCGAACGTTTCATCCACCGTTGGGATCTCCACCAGCTGCACCGAGCCCTTGCCCCAGCCGCCGCTGACGCCGGATTTGGGCTCGACCCACAGGCTCGGGCGACGATCGTAGTACACGCCGTCATCCTGGTAGTGATCGAAATCGCGGTCCCGCTGCAGCAGACCAAAACCGCGCGGGTTGTCGTCGAGATAGGAGCTGAAGTGCAACTGCGCCGGGTTGGTCAGCGGCCGCCAGATCCATTCGCCGGCGCCGGTCCACATCGACAGGCCATCGGAGTCATGGATCTCCGGCCGCCAATCGTTCGCCCCGCGCCGATCGTTCTCACCGTAAAAGAACATGCTGGTGAGCGGTGCAACGCCCAGCCTTTCGATCGGCTTGCGCGGATACAGTGCGCTATCGATGTCCATGGCCTGAGTGCCGCCGGGCGCGATTTGAAAGCGCAGCGCGCCGGCGACGCTCGGTGAGTCCATCAACGCGTACAGCGTCAATGTCCCCGAATCTTTCGCCGGCCGTTCGAACCAGAAGGAGGTGAAGCGCGGAAACTCTTCCGGACGCGGAAAGGCCGTATCCACGGCGAGCGCGCGCGCCGACAATCCATACTGGCGTGTGTCCCCGCCGACCGCCCGAAAATAGCTTGCGCCGAGGAAGGCAGCGACATCGGCCTTCCAGTCGGTCACGAACTGCACGCGAAAGCCCGCGAAACCCGCGTGATCGCGCATCAGATTGGGGTCAATGCCGGCCTTGTCGAACTCGAACATGGCCGGGTCGTAAACGATCTCGCGCGCCTGGCCGTCGACTACTTCGAAAAGGTGCACGGCCTCGGTGAAGCTGCGTCCGACGTGGAAGAACTGCAGGCGAAACGCCAGTCCGGCATTCGCCCAGAGTGCGTGATCGGTACGAAACCGCAGCGATTGAAATTGGTCGTAGCTGAGCTTTGCCATCGCGGGTGGCAGCGCATCCTGAGACGGCTGAAAGGCGTTGCTGGCGAGCTTGCGTGCCTGGCCCTTGAGCCAGGCGTAGTCGAAGGGTTGGCTCTGAGCGGGCGCGCCGAACGCGAATCCAGGATAGGCCAGGCGGCCTGCGGCCAGCACCACGGCCGATTTGAGTATTGAGCGTCGTCCAACCATCGTTCTTCTTCCTCTAAATCAAAAACAAGGGGTGCTCGGCATCGGGCAGCAGCGCGAGCTGATTGAGCAGCCGGGCATCGCCCGCCACCTCGACGCGTTCGGTCGGCGTGAGCCAGGCCAGCGCCTCATCCAGCGAGCGTGCATCCTTCAGCTTTTGTTCCGCGGTGAAGGCATAGGGGTCGGGTTGGCCGCGTGGGTCCGGAGGCCGCGCCAGATTGCCGTTGATATGCGCCAGCCGCGAGTCGCGATCACGCGCCAGGTGGCGCAGGCCATCGCGCGGCGCCGGTTTTGCCAGCCGCAACAATTCCTGGCGGCGCGCCACCAGCGGCGGCGTAGCGACTTCCTCGGGCGTGCGCAGCAAAGCCAACCGCGCCAGGAGTCTGCCCAGACTTTCGCTGCCGCTGGCGCGCGACAAAGGTACTGCGAGAAAAAGTCCGAGCAGCGCGGGCGACAACCACGCGAGCAACGGCGGCGAGAGAAACCACACGATCACTGCGGTCATGCAACTGAGCAGCATGTGGCGTTTGTGATAGTGCCATGCATCCGCCCAGCTGGTGCCGCCGCCGTCGCGGCGCTGCGGCTTCCAGCCGGAGTCACGTCCCAGGAACACTTCGAACACGTGCCGCGATTGAATGAGCATGAGTACTGGTGCATACAAGGCGGACAGGACGACCTCCAATAGGAAGCTCGCCGCGACGCCGATGACGCCGCCGCTGCCGCGGCGTATGCGTTTCGACAGCAAGGCATGCACCAAGCCGAGCATCTTGGGAATCAGGAGAATCACCATGCTGAACCAGAACAAGGCCATCATGAGTTCGACATTGAAACGCGGCCACGTTGGAAACAGTTGAAAGTCATGATTGAAATACTCGGGCCGAATCAAGTGCGACTGCACCGCGAGCGCGAAACCGATGCCGAGCATCACCAGCCACAATGGCGAGGACAGATAGCTCATGATGCCGACGCCGAGATGCATGCGGCTGGTGAAGCTCAAGCCCGCGGTGCCGATGATTTTCATGTGCTGCAGATTGCCCTGCGCCCAGCGGCGGTCGCGAACCGCCACGTCGATCA
>CAYRAC010000181.1:0-7284 GCA_964422045.1 uncultured Steroidobacteraceae bacterium | reverse complement strand
CGCGATGACGACAGAGAATGAAATCATCTGGTCGAAACTGCTGCAGGAGAAGTGTCCATTGCTGGTCGAGGGCGCGCGCCTGATTGCGGATCCGCAGGTGCGCTACAAGGGCACGATCGGCGGCGATCTTTCACATGGTGACCCGGGGAACGATCACCCCGCACTGATGCTGGTGCTCGGCGCGGCCTTCGTCCTCAAGGCGTCGTCAGGCGAGCGCGTAGTGCCGGCCGACGGTTTTTTCGTCGGCAGCTACGCCACGCTTTTGCAGCCCGACGAGATTATGACCGAGATACGCATCCCCATCCCGGCACCGAATACCGGTTACTGCTACTCCAAGCTCAAGCGCAAAATCGGAGATTATGCCACTGCGGCCGCGGCTGTCACGCTGCGCATGAAGGGCGAGAGCGTGCATGATGTGGCGATTGCTCTGACGAATGTCGGCGCCTGCGTGCTCAAGGCGCGTGCGGCTGAGGACTCGCTGCGGGGCAAGACGATGGATGATGCGGCCATCGCCGCGGCCGCCCGGCTTGCGATGAGCATCTGCGATCCGGCTGCAGATCAGCGTGGCGATGTGGAATATAAGATCGCGATGAGCGGCGAAATGACCCGGCGGGCATTGCGCACGGCGCGCGCGCGCGCCAGACACTGATTCGATATAAGGGGGGGGCCAAAAGATGGTCAATAAACAAACAGTATCGTTCACACTGAACGGCGCGGATGTCGATGTGGTCGTTGAACCGCGTGAGTTGCTTATCCATACCCTGCGCGAGCGACTCCAGCATACGGGTCCGCATATCGGTTGCGAGACCTCGCATTGCGGGGCCTGCACGGTCGATCTCAATGGCATGTCGGTCAAGTCCTGCACAGTGCTCACCGTGCAATGTCAGGATGCCAAAGTGCTCACGGTCGAGGGATTCGAACAGGGCGGCGCCTTGCATGCGCTGCAGGAAGGGTTTACGCAGGAACATGGACTGCAGTGCGGTTTCTGCACGCCCGGAATGATTACACGCGCCTACCGGTTGCTCCAAGAAAATCCCAGTCCCTCGGAAGAGGAAATACGCTACTGGATGGCGGGCAACCTGTGTCGCTGCACCGGCTATCAGAATATCGTCAAGGCCGTGCAGTACGCGGCAAACAAAATGTCGTTGCCACGCACCGGAACCTAACTCAAGGGGAGTTTCGCGATGACTGCTACAACCGAATCGCTCGAGCGCGAGACCAAGCTTCAGGGACTGGGCAGCTCCAGATTGCGCAAGGAGGATGCGCGCTTCATCCGCGGCAAGGGCACTTATGTGGATGACATCAAGCTGCCGGGCATGCTGTTTGGGGCCATGGTGCGCAGCCCCTACGCGCACGCGCGCATCAAATCGATCGACAAGGCCAAGGCCCTGGCCGTGCCGGGAGTCGTAGCGGTTCTCGTCGCCGACGACCTGAAGCCGGTAAAACTCCACTGGATGCCGACGATCGGCGGCGATGTGCAAGCGGTGTTGGCGGACAAGAAAGTCTGTTTCCAGATGCAGGAGGTCGCGATGGTGATCGCCCGCGATCGCTACTGCGCAGCGGATGGTGCGGACGCTGTGGAAGTGGATTATGAGGAATTGCCCGCCATCGTCGACCCGCACAAGGCCTTAGGCCACGACGCCCCGATCATTCGCGAAGATATTGCGGGCAAGGACGAAGTGGGTCATGGCAAGCGTACTCACCCGAATCACATCTTCACCTGGGAAGCGGGCGACAAGGACGGCACCGATGCGGCCTTTGCCAACGCGGCAGTGACCGTCCGGGAAGAAATTCTGAATCCTCGCGTGCATCCCTGTCCGCTGGAAACCTGCGGCTGCGTGGCATCCTTCGATAAGGTCACAGGCCAGTTGACGGTCTACATTACGTCGCAGGCCCCGCATCTAGTCCGTACCGTGGTGGCGATGCTGTCGGGCATCCCCGAAAGCAAGATTCGCATCATTTCCGGAGACATCGGCGGGGGCTTCGGCAACAAAGTCCCTATCTACCCCGGCTATGTCATCGCGATCGTCGCGTCGATCGTGACGGGGGTTCCGATCAAGTGGATCGAATCGCGCATCGACAATATCTCCACGACGGGATTCGCCCGCGACTATCACGGCGTCGGCGAATTGGCAGCCGACAAAGACGGTCGCATCAAGGCCTTACGCTTTGCTGCGCTTGCCGATCACGGCGCGTTCAATTCCCACGTTTCGGCCACCAAGCTGCCCGCGGGCCTGTTCAGCATCTGCACCGGCTCATACGATATTCCCAAGGCCTATTGCCGTGTCGATGCGGTGTATACCAACAAGGCGCCCGGCGGCGTGGCCTACCGGTGTTCGCTGCGGGTCACGGAAGCGGTGTACCTGATTGAACGAATGATTGACGTTCTCGCGCAGAAGCTCAGCCTGGACAAGGCTGAGATCCGCGCGCGCAACTTCATCAAGGCAGACAAGTTTCCCTACACCACGAGCCTCGGATGGACGATCGACAGCGGCAATTATCACGCCGCGTTGGACAAGGTGCTGAAGGCGGTCGACTACGCCGGCCTGCGCAAAGAACAGGCTGACAAGCGCGCCAAAGGTGAACTGATGGGAATCGGCGTCTGCACGTTCACGGAGATCGTGGGTGCAGGACCCACCAAGGTCTGCGACATTTTGGGAATCGGACTGTTCGATAGCTGCGACATCCGAGTCAATCCCACCGGCAGCGCCATTGCCCGGCTAGGGACGATGAGCCAAGGCCAGGGCCACGCGACAACCTATGCCCAGATCATCGCCACCGAGCTGGGGCTGCCGTCGGATGAGATCCAAATCGAGGAAGGCGATACCGACAAGGCGCCCTACGGCGCCGGCACGTGGGGCTCGCGTTCCACCCCGGTCGGCGGCGCTGCGGCAGCGATGGCTGCCCGCAAAATCCGCGCCAAGGCGCAGAAGATCGCCGCTCACTTGCTCGAGGTGGGCGAAGGCGATCTGGAATGGGAGGTCGATCGATTCAAGGTCAAAGGCAACCCGGCCCAGTCGCAGACGATGAAGCAGATCGCCATGGCGGCGCACACGTCCAACCTGCCGCCAGGCATGGAGCAGGGACTGGATGCAACGGAATACTACGACCCGCCCAATCTCACCTACCCGTTTGGCGCTTATGTCTGCGTCGTCGATATCGACCGCTTTACCGGCGAGACCAAGGTTCGACGTTTCTATGCGCTGGACGATTGCGGAACTCGGATCAATCCGATGATCATCGAAGGGCAGATCCACGGTGGTCTCACGGAAGCGTTTGCCGTGGCCTTTGGCCAGGCGATCCCATTCGACGAGAACGGCAACCACCTCGGCAACAGCTTCATGGATTACTTCCTGCCCACGGCCGTGGAGACGCCGCATTGGGAAACCGATCACACCGTCACGCCCTCTCCGCATCATCCGATCGGCGCAAAGGGCGTGGCGGAATCGCCCCATGTCGGCGGCATCCCTTGCTTCTCCAACGCCGTCGTGGATGCCTTTGCGCATTTGGGTGTGACACACATGGACATGCCGCACACCGCGTTCCGTGTGTGGCAACAGTGCAAGGCGCTCGGAATCAACACAAGATGACGCGTCCGCCCGACCAATCCGCATGAAGGTACAGATCGACAAGCGATATCCTTTGCCGTGCTCGGCAGAGATTGCTTGGGAATTCCTGCAGAACATCGAGGCGGTTGCCGGTTGCATGCCCGGGGCGAAAATCACCGAACGCGTCGACGCAGCCCGATACAAGGGAACGGTCACCTCCAAGGTGGGACCGGCGACGATGTCCTTCCGCGGCGAAGTGGAAATGTCGGAGGTGGATGCGAGCGCTCGATCCCTGCGCTTGCTCGGCAAGGGAACCGATAGCACAGGCAGTTCCGGCGCCTCCATGAACCTCTCGGCCCGCATCGAGTCTGCCGAAGGCGGCCTGTGCACTTTGGTGGGCGTGAGCGAATTGTCGATGAGCGGCAAGGCGGCTGCTTTCGGCGGACGGATGATGAGCACCGTCGGCGATCAAATTCTGCAGCAGTTCGCCGACAACTTCGCGAGGCAAGTCAGTGCGCTGCAGGCGCTGCGTGCGGCACCCGCGGCAGGGGATGACGGCAGGCAACCACCTGCAGTGCCGGTCCCCGCGCCGGCAGCGGGGGAATTGAATGTTCTCGCTCTCGCATGGGCAATTCTTAAAGGCTGGCTGCGCGGCCTATTCTCCAAGAAGACTGCGTGAATACCGCCACGCAGCGCATGACCGAGATCGTCGCTCTGCAGCGCCAGCTCGAGGATGTCGGCTATGTTGCCGAGTCCGCGCTTGCCGCTGCGCTGCTGCTGATGCTGAAGCTCGGCCGCCCACTGCTGGTGGAGGGCGACGCCGGCGTCGGTAAGACGGAGATCGCCAAGTCGCTCGCCGCAGTGCGGGGCGCCAGACTCATCCGTCTGCAGTGCTACGAAGGCCTCGACGTGCATGCAACAATGTACGAGTGGAACTATCAGCGCCAATTGCTGGCAATCAAGCTGCTCGAGCACGACGATCGTCCGACCTCCGTCAAGGAGCAGGACATCTTCTCCGAGCGCTACCTGTTGAAGCGACCACTGCTGGAGGCCATCAGTTGCCCCGAGCAGCCGGTCCTGTTGATCGATGAAGTGGATCGCGCCGACGAGGCGTTCGAAGCCTATCTCCTCGAATTGCTCTCGGACTTCCAGATGTCGATTCCGGAACTCGGCACCGTGCACGCCGTTACAAAGCCGCTGGTCGTCATCACCTCGAACGGTACACGAGAGCTCTCCGACGCGCTGCGCCGCCGCTGTTTGTACCAGTACATCGATTACCCCGCCTTCGCCAAGGAATTGGCCATTGTCGAAATCAGGGCGCCTCAGGCGGCGGGACAACTCGCTCGGCAGGTAGTGGATTTCGTGCAAACCGTGCGCCGCATGGATTTGAAAAAAAAACCGGGCATTGCAGAGACGCTCGACTGGACGGCGGCGCTGCTCGGCATGGGGATTTCCGCGATCAACGACGACGGCGCGGAGCGCATTCTCGAAACGCTCAGCGCTCTCATCAAAACGCGAGACGACCGGGCCGGCTTTACCCGGGAGGTTGTTGCGCGCGTTGCGGCCTCATGCTGACGTGCACCGCCCGCTTGGACGTCGAACTGAGCATGGTTGTGCGCGCGCGTCTCACCGGCTTTACCGGGTTCCTGCGCGCCAACGGCTTCGGGGTCGGCGGCGACGATGCGGTTCGCGTGCTCGAAACGTGCACGCACGCGGGGATTCTTGATCCGCAGGTGCTGCGCTGGAGCCTCAAGGCTCTGCTGTGCGGCCGAGGCGACGAATGGCGGCGATTCGATGGGCTTTTCGACGCCTATTTCCTGCCGCCAAACAAGCGCGTATTTACGGAAATCAGTCGCGGGTTAGATGGAGTGCCGGACCCGGCCGGAGTGGTGCGCCCAGGTGCGGAATTCGAGTTTGCGCCCGGGACGGGCGATGGGGTCGCCGGCGACGTTGATGCCGGTTCCGCCAGGCACGGGGCTAGCCGTGAAGAATCGCTGACGAGCACGGATTTTCGCGCGCTGAATCAAGCCGAGCATGCCTACGACTTCGAGAAGCTGGTGCGGCGTTTTGCGAAACGACTGAAGCAGCTTCACCTACGTCGTGAAGCCGCCTCTCATCACGGCCGCCGCCTCGATCTACAGGCCACCATACGGCGCAGCGTGAGCTGCGGGGGCACACCCATTCGGCTCGCGTGGAAGGAGCACCGCCGCGTGCGCCCGCGCCTGGTGTTGCTGGTGGACGTCAGCCGGTCGATGAGCCTCTATAGCTTTTTTTACATGCGCCTCGCGCGGGCGCTGTGCTGCGAGTTGGCAGACGTTTACTGCTTCATCTTTCATACGCGCATCACCGACGTGGGAGCGGCGCTCAACGATCCGGACCCGTGGCGATCGCAAGAACGCCTGGCCCTGCTTGCCATCGGTTGGTCAGGGGGCACACGAATCGGTGAATGCCTGCGGGACTTCAATCGCGACCGTGGAGCGCGCCTGCTCCATTCGCGCACCGGCGTGATCGTCGTGAGCGACGGTTACGATACCGGTGAGCCGGCGCTGCTGGCCGAATCGCTCGCCACGTTGCGGCGGCGATCGCGGCGCCTGGTGTGGCTGAACCCGCTGTTGAGCCAGCCAGGCTTTGCACCCGCGAGTCGCGGCATGCAGGCGGCCATGCCGCACATCGATCTGCTCGCTGCGGGCGCCGATCTTGCGTCCATCGAGTGCGTATTGCCTCAGATCCTAGAGACCCTGAGATGACAAACGAAGAGATCCAGGATATGGCGCGCGAACTGAACCGCCGCGACGAGGCGTATGCTCTCGTCACGGTAGTTCGAGCGCTCGCACCCACGTCGGCCTACCCGGGCGCCCAAGCGATCATTCGCGCCGATGGAACACTGCACGGCTGGATTGGCGGAGGCTGCGCGAGAGACGTGGTCATCGAGGCCGCGAAGCGCGCCATCGAGAAGGGCGCGCCGCAGCTCGTGCGCATCAGCAACGAGCAAATCTACGCCGAGGAAGATGTCGAGCACTACTCGATGTCCTGTGCCAGCAGCGGTAGTGTCGAAATCTTTATCCAACCCAACAGCGTTGGGCTGGCACTGTGCGTGCTTGGGTGTACGCCCGCGGCCGACGAGGCACGTTTCCTTGCGGAGCGCCTCAGAATCAGGCTCACCGACAACCCGAATGACGCGCGCATCGTTCTGGTCGCGACGCAAGGCCAAGGTGATGAGGAATCCCTCGAGGCCGCTTTGCGCAGCCCCGCAAAGCAAGTACTGATGATTGCAAGCCGGCGAAAGGCAGACAAGCTGCGCGCCGTGATGAAGATGCGCGGCGTCGACGAGCCCCAGCTTGCGCGCCTGCAGGCCCCCGCGGGTCCGGATGCCGGCGCCAAGACACCGGGAGAAATCGCCCTGGTTGCGATCGCGGGAGTGTTGGCGTCGCTGCGCGGTCGAATGGAGGGACCCCTGCAAGCTGAGCTCGAGCATCCGGCGGCTGCGGGGGAACCCGGCACCGCTTGCGCAGAACTAAAATTCATCAATCCCGTCTGCGGAATGGCCGTGAGCATTTCCAATGCATTGCACGTTGAGAAGTACGCGGGTGTTTCATATTACTTCTGCTGTGACGGCTGCAGGACGACGTTTCTCAAAGACCCCGGGAAATATGCGGCGATTCACCAAGTTTCCTTGCCGGCGGGCGGCTCGCGCCTTGAAAGCGTTGCCGATATTCCCCCGGCGTGATCCGCAACG
>CAYRAC010000180.1:0-7302 GCA_964422045.1 uncultured Steroidobacteraceae bacterium | reverse complement strand
ACCGCTCGGCCGCCTCCGGGTTGCCTTCACCGTGATTACTGGATTCGTTGCTCATTGCTGCTCCTCGGAATATTGAATCCACAGTCTCGGGCACACGGCCGCGAATGGCGAGTCGGAGGAGCGGGCTTTTCCCTGTCAGCCCGATCTGACGTCCGTGTCGGGGCGATGGTACCAGAGCGAAAGATCGCGGCCGATGAGCGACTCCAGCAATTGAATGTCGCTGCGAAACTCGGTATTTAGCTGCTCGCGAACCCCGAGCGGGAGCGGCGGCCGTTCCGCCGTGCGGGTATTGATTCGATCGAGCCGGTCCATCAGACCGGATCGATGCATCCCTACCAAACCAAACGCGGCATTCATCGGCCGCGCCAGGCGCTGCCTCAGGAATCGCGCTGACTTGCCCAGCATCGGACTGCGATGCCGCCTGTTGCTATTGACAGTCGCGAAATGCTGCGGAACTTCGCGCGGAAGCTGCAGGAATTCCAAAAGACGCAGATACTCGGCGTGAGGGTCGGCGATAAAATCGTCGAACAAGATCCAGCACACACGGGATTTGCCGAACTGATCGAGGTATTTCTTGAGTCCGGCGCCAAGCATGCCGATCTTCTTGTACTGCAGCAACGACGGGCGCGTGCATAAATGCGACAGCTCCTGGCCGCGCGCGCGCCGCTCCTGCAATGCCCAGGCTTGCATGAAGTCTTCAATCGACTCCTCGCCGGCGTACAGCATCTCGGAATGCCAGGCGTGAACCAGATCCACCGGATTGCGCAACGTGACCACGATCTTTGCTTCGGGATTGAAGTCGAAAATCCGCTGACAGGCGACGTCCGAACTCAAATAGCTGGTGGATGCTTCGGCCACGACGATGTGTTGGGGCGATGCGGCCGCGAATAATCTGAGGTACTGGCGCAGATCCCGCGCGTAAGGCGACGGGCCGATGTCCGAGCAAAAATAATAAGGCTCCTTGGGCTCACACATGAATACATTGGGGTGCATTCGAAGGTACTGCGAAAGGGCCGTGGTCGCTGTCTTGGGGGCCCCAACCATGAAAAAATTGGGCGATGCCATTCAAAATCTCATACTTGAAAATTGTGTCATTTTGCTTGCAGGCCGAGAATTATTTCGCGTGCCGTTGCATGGCGGCAGCAATCCTTAAAACCCTGCACGAGCAAATACGGTAAGCTTTGCGTGAACTTACCAGCACGAAATCTCATAGCCCTGGGGAGGCAGTCTCCTGAGTCACCGATGCCAAGCACGCTGCATCGCCGTACGGGCTGCAGCCGTTAGCGTATGACGGCGACCGTCGCAAGCGACTCTGCCGACGCACAGCGTCGTGCTTGGGCACCGGCCGCCCTGGCTTGTATGGGTGTCGTCTTCGGCGACATAGGCACCAGCCCCTTGTATACCTTCAGTGTCGCAGCAAAAGCCGCGAGTCCTGGCGGCTCGATTTCCCCCGCCGCGGTACTCGGGATCGTCTCGCTGATTTTCTGGTCGCTGATCATCGTCATATCGGTCAAATACGCCGTACTCATCATGCGCGCCGACAATCATGGCGAGGGCGGCATCCTCGCACTCCTGGCATTGATCAGTCCGCGGCGCGCCAAGCACAATCGCCGCCGTGCCGTCATGGTGATCGTCGGTCTCGTCGGCGCGACTCTGCTGTATGGCGACGGCGCCATAACGCCCGCCATTTCGGTGTTGAGCGCGATCGAAGGTATCAAGATCTACGCGCCGCATCTGGAGCGTGCGGTATTGCCGCTTACCGTCGTGATTCTCGTGTCGCTGTTCGTCATCCAGCGCAAGGGCACGTCCTTCATCGGCGGTATCTTTGGACCGATCATGATGCTGTGGTTCGTCGTGATCGGGATTCTCGGAGTGATCGGTATCGCACGAGCGCCGGCAATTCTCGCGGCATTGAGTCCGGTGCCGGCAGTCACTTATCTGGCGCACGCCGGGCCGCTCGCGTTCGCTGTCATCGGAGGCGCGTTCCTCGCGGTGACCGGTGGCGAGGCGTTTTACGCCGACATGGGCCACTTCGGCCCGTTTCCGATTCGCGCGGCCTGGTTTGGCGTCGCGCTGCCGGCGCTGACCTTGAATTACTTCGGCCAGGGCGGCCTGCTGCTGACGCGGCCGGGTGCGATCGACAATCCGTTCTATGAACTCGCGCCGCACTGGATGCACTACAGCTTGGTGGTGCTGGCAACGGTCGCGACCGTGATTGCGTCGCAGTCGATCATTTCCGGCGCTTATTCGCTGACGCAACAGGCGATGCGACTCGGGTTTCTGCCGCGTATGAAGGTCATTCACACGGCCGGAAGCGAAATTGGTCAGATCTACGTTCCGGTCGTCAATTGGGCGCTGGCGTTCGCGACCTTGGCGGCGGTGGTCGGCTTTGGCTCATCCGACGCGCTGGCGGGTGCCTTCGGCATTGCGGTGTCGCTGCTGATGGCGATAACCACGTTGATGGCGACGTTCGTGGCGCTGCATTGGAAACACAATGTCGTGCTGGTCATGGTCGTCAATGGCAGCTTGCTGGCGCTCGATCTGCTGTTTTTTGCATCAACGTCGACGAAGCTGATCGATGGCGGCTGGTTTCCGCTGCTGATCGCCGTGGTCATCTCGTTTCTCATGCTCACGTGGCGCAAGGGCGAAGCGATCATGGATGCGGTTCGCCTGCAAGTCCGCCAGCGCTCGGCGGACTTCATCGCGGGACTGAATGCCAATCCGCCGTTTCGCATTCCGGGCACGTCGGTCGTGCTCGGCCGCATGGCGAAAGGCATCCCGTTGGCGCTGACGCAGAATCTCAAGCACAACCACGTCCTGCATGAACACGTACTGATCGTCGCGGTCACGACCGCCGAAAAGCCGCGCGTGCCGCAAGACGAACGAATCCATGCCTCCGCGGTCTGCGACGGTATCACTCGGGTTGACCTGTGCTTCGGCTTCATGGAGCAGCCGGACGTACCGGCGGCGCTGGCCGGCGCGATGCGGCGCGGCCAGATCGTAGTTGACGAGTCCCGGGACCTGACGTACTACACCGGGCACGAGACGATCATTCCGGCCGGGCGCCTGTCTGCGATGGCCCCCTGGCGCGAAAGCCTATTCGCCCTGATGCACCACAATGCTCAACGGCCAGGTGCCTATTTCCGCATTCCCGCCTCGCAAATCATGGAGATTGGCATCGAGTTCGAGATTTAAGATCCGCCGGGCACGGTGGATTACGATTCCAACCCCAGCTCGTTCGCCTTCCTCAGGAGTTGAATTGCCGTATCGGCTTCTAGTTTTTGTTTGAGTGCCGACTGGTGATTGGCGACGGTTTTCGGGCTCAAACCCATGGCTTGGGCGATTTCAGCGATGCTCTGACCTTGCGCGAGCAGCTGCAACACTTCGATTTCGCGTCCGGACAATCCGTCCGCTTGATCACCGGCGTATTTGCGCAAGGCCATTTTTTGTGCGATCTCCGCGCTCAGATACTTGGTGCCCGCCGCAACCGCGTGGATCGCTTCCACCAGCACATGGGGTGCGCTCGCCTTCGTCACATAGCCGAAGGCACCGGCTTGCAGGGCGCGAGTCGCGAAAATCGTGTCCTCGTGCATGCTGAAGATCAAGACCCGCGCTTCGGGCCTGTAGGTCAACATGCGCCGCATCACCTCGATGCCGCTCGTCCCGGGCAGGGTGATGTCCATGACCACGATCTGCGGCTCCAAATGGCAAAACAGTGAATGCGCCGTCGCCGCGTCCGCGGCCTCGCCGATGACGCTGATGCCGCCGTGTCGCTCGAGCAGTCGCCGATAGCCTTCGCGCACGACCGCATGATCGTCGACCAGCAACACGCTCAGCTCACTCTCATAGCTCGTAACCATAAATTGATTGGCCGCAGCCATCCTCGGGAACCGGCAGGCGCAGGATAATCTTAGCTTGTTGCGCACTCATTGAAACCTCCTCAAGGGAAAAACTCCCGAGGGTTAGCCCGTGACGCGAAATTGGGTTACGATCCGCGCTAACGAGTGCTTAACTAGTCCGCGAGGAGGGTGTTCATGCGTAGCGGGGACCTGGGTCTCGGAGCCATTCTTGTTGGCGCAGCCCTGACTGGGTTCGCAGCGCAAGGCGCATCAGGGCAAGCTACTGCTCCTGCGGTGGTGTCGCATGATACCGATAGTGACCAGACACTCGATCTGGCGGAAGCGAAGGCGGCGGCGGGCGCGCATTTCAACAAACTGGACAAGGATGGCGACCAGACGCTCGATGCCCAAGAAGTGAAAGGCCTGATTGGTCCGAAGGCCTTCAAGGCCGCCGATCCGGACAACGACGGCACGCTCAGCAAAGATGAATATCTTGCGCTGGTCGAAAAGCTCTTCAATAAGGCCGATGTGGATCACGACGGTTCGTTGAGCGTCAAAGAACTGCGCTCACCGGCGGCGCGCGCGCTGAAACGTCTGCTCGACTAGAGGAGCATCGGGCGGGACTGTCGGTCAGCGGTTGCGTGCTGCAATGACGGCAAGATCCCGCTGCCACATGCGATCCGGGCTGGCTCGAGAGCTGTCGGAGGTGGGCGACACGTTCGCCGCGGCGGTCGTCTGGCGGTGAGCGGCTTGTGAGCCGGCCGGCGGGTATACAGCAATTACGAGCCAGCCTAAGAGCGCGGTTCCTGCCACGATGCCGGCGGATCTTTGCACATGTGTCATGTCGGGAATAGGCTACGTCGGTCCAGATCCAGCCGGATGTGTCGTCCATCGCAAAATCGTGCGCGGGCGTCGCCGTGTTCGGTATAACGTGACGATGTTCAATCCTTGCGGTGCCGCCTTGGCAGCCGTGTTGCTGCTGTCAGGATGTCGAGCCTCCGAGTTTTGGATTGCCAACGCACCCAACGCATTCAGTCAATTGGAGCGCCACTTTGATCTGCCGTACGGGAGTGATCCACGCCAACGGCTGGATGTATTTGCACCGCCTCACGCCAACAGTCGACCGATCGTCATTTTTTGGTATGGCGGCTCATGGGTGGAAGGCAGTCGGTCGGATTACCGGTTCGTGGGCACCGCCCTCGCCGAACAGGGTTTCGTCGTCGTCATTCCTGATTACCGGCTTTATCCGCAGGTCACGTTTCCCGCGTTCGAGGAGGACGGTGCGCGCGCAGTGGCGTGGGTAGAATCGCATGCGGGCGAATTTGGCGGCGATGTCACACACATCATACTCATGGGTCATTCGGCTGGGGGGCATACGGCGGCGTTCCTGGCATTAAATCGCGCATTTCTTGCCGGCTTCGGCGCGAATCCCAAAAATATATCCGGCCTGGTCGGTCTTTCCGGCACTTATGAATTCGTACCCGATTCCGACGAATTGCGCGCCGCATTTCCGCCGCCCTACACGGTGAACGACTGGCAGCCGGTTAAATTCGTCAGTGCTAGCGCGCCGCCAACCTTGTTGCTGCACGGGCTCGCGGACAAGGAGGTCTTGCCGCAAGAAGCCATCGATTTACGCGACGCGCTCGCCGCCGTCGGGGTGCCGGTGGAACTCGAACTCTTTGCACATCGGGGTCACGCGGACACCGTCGCCTCCTTTGCCGAAGTGACTCATTGGCGCACACCGGCATTGAAGCAGACAGTGGCCTTTATCAATCGCGTTGCCGGCACCGCCGGTGGCTACGGGAGAATCTCTTGCAAACGCTGAAATTGCAGATGGCGGCATTCATGTCCTCGATGTTGGCGAACGCCGTCGGCAGCCAGCCGGCGCCCGATCGAGCGGCGCTCGAAGCCATGACGGCGCGCTTTGCGCCGGTCGAGATTCGCGTGGATGTGTCGACGCTGCCGCATAACGAGCGGCAAGCAATGGCCAAGATCATCGACGCCGCGCGCGTCGTCGATGCGTTGTACCTGCGTCAGGTCTCGCCGAAAAACGAGGCGCGGCTGCTCGACTTGGCTGCAGACAGCAGCGCGCTCGGCCGCGCGCGAGTGCAATATTACCTGATCAACAAGGGGCCTTGGTCGGAAGTCGATAGCGACCGTCCGTTTCTGCCGGGCGTGGAGCTGAAACCGCCGCAGGCCAATTTCTACCCGAGCGATGCAACGCGGGCCGAAGTAGAAACGTGGCTCAACTCGCTCTCAGGGTCCGAGCGCGCCGCGGCTGCCGGATATTTTACGACCATTCGGCGTACGGCGCAGGGCACACTCACGGCCGTCCCATATAGTCTCGAATATCAGGCAGAGCTTGCAGAGATCTCGCGCTCGTTGCGCGCGGCGGCGGAATTGACTCGCCAACCGACGTTGAAGACGTTTCTCGAGAAGCGCGCGCTCGCCTTGCGGAGCAACGACTACTACGAGAGTGATCTCGCGTGGATGGATTTGGACTCCTCGATCGAGCCGACCATTGGACCGTACGAGGTGTACCTCGACCGGTGGTTCAACTTCAAAGCCGCATTCGAGGCCTTCATCACGCTCAACGATCCGGTTGAGTCGAAAAAGCTCGAGCGATTCAGCCGCGAGCTTCAGGATCTCGAGGATCATCTGCCGATCGAAGCCGCGCTGCGGCGGCCCAAGCTCGGCGGCTATGCGCCGATTCGCGTCGTGAATGTCGTCTATAACGGCGGCGATGGTGCGCATGGCTCGCAATCGGCGGCGTTCAACCTGCCGAACGATGAACGCGTCATACAAGCCAAGGGCTCGAAGCGAATTTTGCTCAAGAATTTTCAACAGGCCAAGTACGACAAAGTGCTGGTGCCGATTGCCGCAGTGGCTCTGGCGCCAAACGAGCGCTCGCTTGTCAGCTTCGATGCATTCTTCACGCACATCCTCATGCATGAACTGATGCACGGGCTGGGGCCTCACGAGATTCGCGTCGCCGGGCGCGAAACGACGGTTAGTCAGGAACTGAAGGAGCTCAACGGCCCCCTCGAGGAGGCCAAGGCGGACGTGTCGGGCCTTTGGGCGCTTCAATATCTCATGGACAAAGGCGTGCTCGACAAGGGCGAAGAGCGCTCTATGTACGTGACATTCCTGGCATCGACAATTCGCACGCTGCGCTTTGGATTGTCGGAAGCGCATGCGCAGGGGATGGCGCTGCAAGTCAACAACTTGTTCGACCATGGCGCGATTCAGCTGGATGCGGCTGGGGCGTTCTCGCTCGATGTCGCCAAGGCCAAACGCGCGGTGACCGATCTCACACGCCAGATCATGACGCTGCAAGCGCATGGCGATTCAGCAGCAGCGCGGGCGCTGCTCAAGAGCAACGCGTCCATCCGTCCGGAGGTGCAGCGGGTGATCGATAAACTGAACAACGTGCCGATCGATATCGCGCCGCAACTCGTCACCG
>CAYRAC010000179.1:0-7319 GCA_964422045.1 uncultured Steroidobacteraceae bacterium | reverse complement strand
CGGCGGCCAACACCAACGGCAGCATAGGTATTTCGCTGCTTGGCGGCAGCTACATCGTGGACCTGGAGCTGTCGGCGGCACAGAACGAGGGCAAGAGCGAGACGATCTCCTCGCCGCGCGTCATCACGGCCAATCAGAAGCAGGCGACCATCCTGCAGGGTACCGAGATTCCGTATCAGGAATCGGCGTCGAGCGGCGCCACGACCACCCAGTTCAAGAACGCCGTGTTGTCGCTCAAGGTGACTCCGCTGATCACGCCCGATAATCGCGTGATTCTGGATCTGGATGTGGCCGACGATACGGTTGGTGCGCAGGTGACGAGCGCCACCGGCGGCTCCGTCCCCTCGATCGACACCCGCGAGATCATCACCCAGGTGCTGGTCAACGACGGCCAGACCGTGGTGCTGGGCGGCATTCTCGATACCACCAAATCGAAATCGGCCAATAAGGTACCGTTCTTTGCGGATATTCCGATATTGGGGAATCTGTTCAAGAGCACCATCAACATCAACAACAAGACTGAATTGCTGATCTTCATCACGCCAAAGATCCTGCGTGAAGGATCGAATCTCTATTAATCCCGGATGTCGACTGCGGTCGAGCAAGGATGGACTAAATGCGCAGATTTTTGACTATAGCTTTGTGTTTGACATGGGTGCTCGAAGGCTGCGGCGGCGGATCCGGCGCGATCTCCGGTAAAGGCTCGACCACCGGTACCACGGGCACAGGCACCTCGGGCCAGACCACCACCGTGCTGTCGCTCGGCAGCGGCACCGGTTCAAGCTTCCAACCGGGCGTCATCGCGATCTCGACCAAATCACTCTCCGCCGGCGGCAGCACCAGCCTGCAAGTGTCGTTGGTCGATCAGACCGGTGCGGCTTATACGACCGGGACCCAAATCACGTTTAGTTCGCCCTGCGCCGGTCAAGGCTTGGCGACCATTGCGGCGACCGGCGTAACGCCCGCGAGCCCGAGCGTCACTACATCCACCGGCACGGCGAGCGCTACCTACGTGGCAAGCGGCTGCAGCGGCAACGATGTGATAACCGCCGCCGCAACCGCAAACGACCAATCGCTCACGGCGAACGGTACGGTCACGGTGGCGCAGGCCGCGATCGGCTCTATCTCATTCATTTCCGCAACCCCATCGAGCATTACGCTCAAAGGGGTCGGCAGTGTCGGCGGCTCGGCGACCTCGACTGTGATCTTCAAGGTTCTGGACACTTCCGGCGGCCCGCGGGCCGGAGCGACGGTGAATTTTTCACTGAATACCACGGTCGGCGGCATCACGATCGCGCCTGCGTCGGCCACGACCGACGCCAACGGACAAGTGCAAACCATCGTCAGCGGCGGAACGGTGGCCACGACCGTCCGAGTCACCGCGACCACGACGGCGTCGGGCGGCGGCACGATTTCCACGGAGTCGAATGCGTTGACGGTTTCCACGGGCATTCCCACGAGCGCCAACATCTCGCTGGCGGTGAAGTGTCAAAACGTCGAAGCCTGGAATGTCGACGGGGTCAGCGTCCCGGTCACGGTGAGCATGACAGACCGGTTCAGCAATCCGGTACCCGATGGCACGACCGCCAATTTCCAAACCACACTCGGCGGAATTCAGGCGAGCTGTCAGACGGGCTCAGCCACGGCAGGATCGGGCGCATGCAGCGTTAATTGGGTCAGCAAGGCGCCGCGAACGGTCAACGGCAATCCTCAGTCCACCACGGGCAACTCCAATACGTCCGCCGCCTATTGCAGTACGCCGGTCGGTGCTGCGCTCGGCGTGTGCGGCGGCACCACCAACGGCCGCAGCGCGATTCTTGTGACCGCCATCGGCGAAGAAAGCTTCAAGGACGCCAACGGCAGCGGCTTTTTCAATCCGGCCGACACGGTTGCGTGGGATGCCACCGATGGCGACAACAACTTTTCGAACGGTCAGCCGAAACCCTGGCAAGACACGTCGGAACCGTTTCTTAACGAGTGGGAGCTTTACGATTCGTTCGGTACTCCGAGCTTCGTGCTCGGCGAGCCGTTCCTCGACTTCAACAATAACGGCAAGCGCGACGGTCCGGACGGACTGGTGGAAAGTGCCTTGTGCGAGGGTCCTCTGTGTAATACGACTGGCTCTTCGGTTGCCATCGGTGCCAACAATCTCATCATTTTGTCCGGCAGCCACGCCAATTCCTACGTAGTCAGCCCCGCGGGTGGGCCGCCCTACCACTTCAATAACGGTCTATCGCTCGCCGTCGATATCTTCGACGACCGAATGCAGCAAATGCCCGCAGGAACCACGGTGGCCGCCGCCGTCGGCAGCGGTGCGACCGCGAGCATCACCAGTCCGCTTCCGACCGCGGGGTGGCCATGCTCGTCGGCAGCTCCTTACGTCGATGGGCAAGGGACTCTCATCGCGGGCCAGTTATTCAACTTTACCCTGGCGCCGGCTAACCCGGCTCCGGCGGGCGGGCAAGTGGGCGGCGAGCTCTACCTCACCATCACGACACCCGCTGGTCTCATCACCACGATCGCTATCCCGATCCAACCTTGACCTTTCCGCGGGCAAGCGAGGCGCGCCATGCGCCTCGCTTGCCCCGCCGCGCGCGGCTGCCACGATCTCGACTATGATCGTTGTCAACTATGCTCGGCAAGGGAAACATCTTTCTAATCGGTCCCATGGGTTCCGGTAAAACCGCCGTCGGGCGGCATTTGGCGCGCATGCTGCGCTATACGTTTCATGATAGCGACGCGGATATCGAGGCCAGAACCGGCGTCGACATCGCCTTCATCTTCGAGAAAGAGGGCGAAACCGGGTTCAGGATTCGCGAAAAGGAGTCGATTGCGCGTCTCACGCTTCTCGAGTCAATCGTGCTCGCAACCGGCGGCGGCGCCGTCATCGAGGAAGAGAATCGCCGCGTGCTCGCCGCGCGCGGCGTGGTGGTGTACCTCGCGACCTCGATCGACCAACAACTCGAGCGCACGCGCCATGCGCGGCATCGCCCCCTGCTCAACCACACGGACCCGGAACACACGCTGCATGAATTGATGCAGCGCCGGGCGCGGCTCTATGCCGAAATTGCCGATCTTACCGTCTCGACCGACGGCCGCCGGGTGCAGCTGGTGGCCGAGGAGATTCATCATGAGCTCAGGCGCGCGCCGGTCAGCTAAAGGTTCGTATAATCAACGCCGTGCACACTCTCCAGGTTGATGTCGGTCATTCCCGCTATCCGATCGCGATCGGAGCGGGCTTGCTTGGCGATCGCGAGTTGTTGGCGGGCAGCATTCGCGGCCACGATTTGCTGATCGTGACCAATACCACGATCGGCGGCCTGTACCTTGCGAAACTGGCGGCCGGGCTCGACTCGCGCAGGATCGCCGAATGCATCTTGCCGGAAGGCGAGCAGCACAAGACGCTGCATACCGCGGGCTTGGTATTCGATGCGCTGGTGGCGAAGAAAATGAACCGCGACGCCACCGTGCTCGCCCTGGGCGGGGGCGTGATCGGCGATATCGCAGGCTTTGCGGCCGCCTGCTATCAGCGCGGCGTCGGCTACGTGCAGATTCCGACCACGCTGCTCGCGCAAGTCGACTCCTCGGTCGGCGGCAAGACCGGCGTCAATCATCCGGGCGGCAAGAATCTGATCGGCGCGTTCTATCAGCCCGAAAGCGTCATCGCGGACATCGACACCCTCGCGACGCTGCCGGACCGCGAACTCTCCGCCGGGCTTGCCGAGGTCATCAAATACGGCTGCGTATGGGATCCGTTGCTGTTCGATTGGCTGGACAACAACATGGCGGCCCTCCTGGCGCGCGACGTCGAGGCCCTTGCCTACGCCATCCGCAGGTCTTGCGAAATCAAGGCGACGGTCGTCGCCAAGGATGAACGCGAACAGAATCTGCGCGCGATCTTGAACTTCGGCCACACCTTCGGCCATGCCATCGAAGCGGCCACGGGCTATGAAACCTATCTGCACGGCGAGGCGGTGGGGCTCGGAATGCTGATTGCGTCCAACCTCTCGCACCGCCTGGGGCTGATCGATGCGGCCACCGAGGCCCGCATCGGGGCCATCCTGGTAAGGGCCGGCCTGCCCACCCAGGCACCGCGCGTCGGCGCCGCGAAAGCCTTGGAGCTCATGCAGATGGATAAGAAGGTGCTGGCGGGCGCACTGCGCCTGGTGCTGATCGAGAAGCTCGGACGGGCCATCGTCACCGGTGATTACCCGCAAACGGCCCTCAATGCCACGCTCGCGGAATATTTCGCGTGAGCGATCTCGCCGCCTATGCCGCCCTCGACGAGCACTCGCGCGGGCGCCGCCATCCCGAGCCGAAACCCGCTTATCGCTCGGAATATCAACGCGACCGCGATCGCATCGTGCATTCGACGGCTTTCCGCCGGCTGGTCTACAAGACTCAGGTCTTCGTCAACCACGAGGGCGACCTGTATCGAACGCGCCTGACCCATTCGCTGGAGGTGGCGCAGATCGCGCGCACCATCGCGCGCGCTCTGAAGCTCAACGAGGTGCTGTCCGAGGCCATTTGCCTCGCGCACGATCTCGGCCATACGCCGTTCGGGCACGCCGGACAGGACGCCTTGAACGAGTGCATGCTGGATTTCGGCGGCTTCGAACACAACCTGCAATCGCTGCGCGTGGTCGATGAGCTCGAGGAGCACTATGCCGAATTCGACGGGCTGAACTTGAGTTTTGAAACCCGCGAAGGAATCCTCAAGCATTGCTCGCACAGCAATGCCCTGCAGCTCGGCGAATTGGGCCAACGCTTCATCCATCGCCAACAGCCGGGCCTCGAGGCGCAGCTGGCAAACTTCGCCGACGAAATTGCCTATAACAATCACGACGTGGAGGACGGAATCCGCGCCGGCCTCGTGAGCGTCGAGCAATTGCTGGCGGTGCCGCTATTCCGCGAGTACCACGCCGCGGTGCATGCCAAATACCCGGCACTTGCGGGCCGTCGCCAGGTGTACGAAATTCTGCGGCGCATGATCAATCATCTGGTCACGGATCTGATCGACTCGTCCGCAGCGCGGCTCGCCGCCGCGGCAGTGCGCTCGATCGAGGAGGTTCGCGCGCATCCGCAGCCGCTGATCGGCTTCAGCGACCAGACGCGCGAGCTGAATTACGCCCTCAAGAGCTTCCTGCGCGAGCATGTTTACAGGCACTATAAGGTGCGGCGCATGACCGCCAAGGCGCAGCGCGTGATCCGCGAGTTGTTCGACGCATTTTTCGGCGATCCTGGGCTGCTGCCCGAGGAGCACAAAGCCACGGTTTCGCGGCTGGAAATGCTGCAGGGTGCGGCGGGGCGTGCGCGCGCGGTGGCGGACTATATCGCGGGCATGACCGATCGCTACGCGATTCTCGAGCATCGTCGCTTGTTCGATCCGGGTGAACGCACATGAATGGAATACGGTGAACGAACCACTCAAGAACGACTTGTTGATACGCGCACTGCTGCGCGAGCCGACGCCGCGCCGGCCGATTTGGTTGATGCGGCAGGCGGGACGGTACCTGCCGGAATACCGCGCCACGCGCGCGCGCGCCGGCGGATTTCTCGAGATGTGCACCAATCCCGAAATCGCCTGCGAAATCACGCTGCAGCCGGTCAACCGCTATCCGTTGGACGCGGCGATCCTGTTCTCCGACATCCTGACGATCCCGCATGCGATGAATTTGGGATTGGAATTCGAGGCCGGCGAAGGCCCCAAGTTCGAGCGCCCGGTGAGGAGCGCCGCCGACATCGCCAAACTGGGAGTGCCCGATCCCGGCCGTGAACTCAAGTACGTGATCGATGCGGTGGCGTTGGTGCGCCGCGAGCTGCACGGCAGGATTCCGCTCATCGGATTTGCGGGCAGCCCATGGACGGTGGCAACTTACATGGTGGAAGGAGGCGGCAGCAAGAGCTTCGGCCAGATCAAGCGCATGATGTACGAAGCGCCGCGCGATTTGCATCGGCTGCTCGCATTGCTCGCCAAGGCGACGGTGCTGTATCTGAATGCGCAAATCGCGGCCGGGGCGCAGGCCGTCATGCTGTTCGACACCTGGGGCGGCGTGCTCACACCCGCGCAGTATGAGGAATTCTCGCTGCGTTACATGGCCGAGGTGGTCGATGCGCTGACACGCAAGGCCGAGACGCGGCGTGTGCCGAGCATCGTATTTACGAAGGGCGGCGGCGCTTGGCTCGACAAGATCGCGGCGATCGGCTGCGATGCGGTCGGCGTCGACTGGACCACGGATCTCGCGGCGGCGCGCCGCGCGGTCGACGGGCGCGTGGCATTACAGGGAAATCTGGATCCGGCGGCGCTTTTCGCCGCGCCGGAAACTTTGCGTGCCGAAACCTTGAAGGTGCTCGCGAGCTACGGCGCAGGGGCGGGACATGTGTTCAACCTGGGTCATGGCATTACGCCGGACGTGGACCCCGAGCGGGTCGCCGTCCTGATCGACACCGTACAGGGCTACGGCGTGGTTTGAGCCTGCGGCGTCGCGCCGGCCGCGCGGCGCAGCTCGTCGCGCAGCTCGCGGCGCAAGATCTTGCCGACGTTGGATTTGGGAAGCTCGCTGCGGAAGTACACGTGCTTCGGCACCTTGTAGCCCGTCAATTCCTTGCGGCAATACGCGATCAGCGCTTCGGCCGTGAGACTCGGGTCTTTCTTGACGACGAACAGCGCGACCACCTCGCCCGAATTCTCGTCCGGCTGCGCGACCGCGGCGACTTCCATTACGCCCGGGAGCGCCGCCGCGACGCTTTCGATTTCATTCGGATACACATTGAAGCCGGACACCAGAATCATGTCCTTCTTGCGGTCCTCGATGAACACGAAACCGGCGGCGTTCATGCGCCCGATATCGCCGGTACGCAGCCAATCGCCGAACATGACTTTCTCGGTCTCGTCAGGCCGGTTCCAATAGCCGCGCATGACCTGCGGTCCGAATACGCAAATCTCGGCGACGGCGTCCACCGGCATTTCCTTGCCGGCGTCGTCGCGAATCGAAATGTCGGTCGAGGGGATGGGCAGGCCGATGGAACCGTTGAAATCGAGACCGATCGGATTGGCGGTGGCGATCGGCGAGGTCTCCGTCAGGCCCCAGCCCTGCGTGATGACGCAGCCCGTCACTTCCTTCCAACGCTGCGCGACCACCGCCTGCAATGCCATGCCGCCGGCAAAGGTGACGCGCAAGGCGGAAAAATCCACGCTTTCGAATCCCGGCGTGTGCAGCAGCGCGTTGAAAAGAGTGTTCACGCCGCTGATGAAGTTGAACTTGTGCTTCTTCAATTCGGCGACAAACGCCTTGAAGTCGCGCGGATTGGTGATCAAC
>CAYRAC010000178.1:0-7379 GCA_964422045.1 uncultured Steroidobacteraceae bacterium | reverse complement strand
CCGGGAATGTTTTCGGCCGCCCGCTGTCTCAGCTGCACAGCAAGATCAATTCCTGGGAGTTTTTTTCCGTGAAGCCACTTTCCTGGATGACCGTCGCCGCCGGGCTCGCGCTTGCGAGCTGCAATATCGGCGCGAAGTACTCGGTCGGCGGCACGCTGACCGGCCTCCTCGGCCAAGGCTTGGTGCTCGAGGACAATTCGGGCAACAATTTGAGCCTGTCGTCCAACGGCACATTCGTCTTCTCGGACGGCGTCAAAAACGGCGACGCTTACTCGGTGATCGTGAAAACGCAACCGTCGGATCCGTCGCAGACCTGCTCCGTGCAAAATGGCTCCGGGACCATTGATAAGGCCGATGTCACCAATGTGATCGTCACTTGCGCACAGAGCGGGCGCTTCGCCTTCGTCGCGAATCAGCTGTCGAATACGCTGTCCGCGTATACCATCAATTCCTCGACAGGCTACTTGACGGCGGTCAACGGCTCACCCTTCGCCTCGACGGGCACGGGTCCCGTGTCCTTGGTGGTGGATCCGAACGGCGCCTTTCTCTACGTCGCCAACAACGGATCGAACACCGTTTCCGTGTATTCGATCACCAGCGGAGCGCTAGCGAGCGTCGGCGTGCCGATCGCCACCGGCAGCGGACCGCTGGCGTTGACGATCGATCCCACCGACAGCTTTCTGTACGTCGCGAATCTCGCGTCGAACACCGTGTCGGCCTATACCATCGACAGTTCCACCGGCGCGCTCATGGCGCTCGGCAGTTTCGCGGTGGGCCGCGAGCCGAGTTCCCTCAAGATCGATCCCAGCGGCAATTACCTCTACGTCACGAATTTTGGCGACGGTACTGTCGATGTATTCGCGATCGATACCGCCACCGGCGCCTTGAGTGAAGTCTCCGGATCGCCGTTCACCGCCGGCGCCGGCCCCGTCTCCGTGGCCATCGATCCCACGGGAGCTTTCGCCTACGTTGCCAACGAAACGGCCGATTCGATTTCCGAATACTCGATCGATACCTCCGGCGGCCTGACGCAAGTATCCGGCTCGCCGCTGGCCACGGGAAGCAGCCCGGAATCCCTCGTGGTCGACCCGGCAGCCCGCTATCTATATGCCGCAAATGTTACCGCGAAAAACCAAGTAGCCGCATATTCCATAACGCCGAGCAGCGGCGCGTTGACCCTGTCGGTTTCCGGCGTTGCCGCGGGCGTCTTTCCGGTGAGTTTGGCTCTCGATCCGTCGGGCGCATTCGCCTACATCGCCAATGACACGTCCAATACTGTTTCTGTCTATGCCGTCGATGCCACGAGCGGCAGTCTCACACCGATCACGGGTTCGCCGTTCGCGGCCGGGGATGGTGCGCGTGCGATCGCCATCGATTGAGCCGTTGCGACTGATGCGGCGCCTGCGGGCGTTGTAGTATGAGCGCCGGCGCAGATTGCGCGCCGGCTGAAAGGATCAACGGCAGATGAGTATTCATGATGTTAACGCCGGGAAAAATGTCCCGGACGAATTCAATGTGATCGTAGAGATACCGTCCGCTGCGGACCCCGTGAAGTACGAAGTCGACAAGCAGTCCGGAGCGCTGTTCGTCGATCGTTTCATGATGACGGCGATGCACTATCCCGCCAACTACGGCTATGTGCCGCAAACCATCGCCGATGACGGCGACCCGGTCGATGTGTTGGTCCATACGCCATTCCCGTTGATGCCGGGGGTGGTGGTCCGTTGCCGTGCAGTCGGCGTACTGCGCATGGACGATGAATCCGGCGGCGATGCCAAGTTGCTCGCGGTGCCGGCCGACGATATCTGTCCGCTGTTCGAACACTGGAAATCGATCGACGATGTCCCGGAGATCCGGCTGCGGCAGATTCAACATTTCTTCGAGCACTACAAGGATCTCGAGGCCGGTAAATGGGTCAAGATCATCGGCTGGGCGGGACTCGATGTTGCGCACGCGGAGATCCTCGACGGCATCAAGCGCCACCGGGCGGCAACAAGCGCTGCCAAAGCTTAGCGCTGCCGCCGTAACAAAAATCTATGAGGGTCCACGGCAATCGCACACTGGCGCTGGCCTTTGCGGGGATCGCCCTGTTGCTGGCGGCGACGCTGGTGGCGTACCGCACGCCGGCCCCGCTCGGGCTGGATGCCGCGCCTGGTGTCTTTTCTGCCGGTCGCGCCCGGTCGATCCTCGCCGCGCTGGTCGGCAGCGGCGTGCCGCATCCGATAGGAAGTCCTGCCAACCTTGCACTGCGCGAGACTCTGGTCGGGCGTCTCCGGGCGATGGGTTACGCGACACAGTTGCAAACCGGGTTGTCGTGCAATGACGGGGTGTGCGGCATCCCGATCAACATCATCGCCTCGCTCGGGCCGATCCCCAAAGACCGGGATGCGGTGTTGCTGGCCGCCCACTACGATTCGGTGCCGGCGGGCCCCGGAGCCTCGGATGACGGCGCCGCGGTCGCGAGCCTGCTCGAGATCGCGCGCATTCTCGCCGCGCGGCCGGCGCCGCGCCATCCCGTCATTCTGCTGCTCACCGATGGGGAAGAAGCCGGGCTGCTGGGCGCGCTGCTGTTCGTGCGCGAGCACCCGCTGGCGCGCGCCGTCAAGGCAGCCGTCAATATGGAGGCGCGCGGCACCTCGGGCCCCAGTCTGATGTTCGAAACCGGCAGCGCCAACAGCTGGCTCATGCGTATGTACGATTCGGTCATCGCGCGGCCGATCACCAACTCGCTCTACTACGTCGTTTATAAACTGCTGCCGAACGACACGGATTTCACGGTCTTCAAAGCGGCGGCCTACCAAGGTTTCAACTTTGCCTTCATCGGCAATGTCGGCCGCTATCACACACCGCTCGACAACGTCGCCAACGCGAGCGCAGGCAGCATCCAACATCAAGGGGACAATGCGCTTGCGAGCCTCCTCGCGCTGGCGAATTCTGTGAGTTTGACAGCGCCCGCATCCGACGCGGTGTTCTTCGATGTATTTGGGCGCACCCTGTGCATCTGGCCCGCGGCGTTCGCGGCCGCGGCGGCAGTGGTGTGCTTGCTGCTGCTGCTCGGACAGGTATTCCTCTGGCGGCGAGCGGGCGTGGTTGCCACACGCGAGATCTTGTGGGGGGGCTTAGGCTCTCTGTGCATGCTTGGGGTCGGTGTCGCTCTCTCGAGCGGATTGCTGGCGCTCTACCTCGCGCTGGGGCGGATACCGCCTCTCGACGCCGAATCTTGGAACGCGCAGCCGTTGCCGATGCACTGTGCGGCCGCGGCGATCGCCTTCCTGGTCGCGGGCGCGACCGGCCACTGGCTCGCACGACGCGCCGGCTTCTGGGGATTCTGGGCAGCGGCGGCGCTGCTCATCGCTCTCCTGTCCGCGGTGAGTGCGGTGTTGATTCCGGGCGCCAGTTTCGTCTGGCTCCTGACCGCGATCGCGAGCGCCCTGGCGGCGTTGCCCTGCACCATCAGCGCCGCCCAGCGCCGCTCACCGCCGCCGTGGGCGCCCGCCCTCGCCGCGCTGCTGCCAACGCTGGTTTTCTTTGCGGCGGTCATCCCGGTGTTGCGGTTCTTGTACGCGGCGCTCGGCAGTTTGGGCTGGCCCGTCAATACCGTCGTGCTTTGTCTGGGGACTGCGACCCTACTGCCCCTACTGGCAGCGGCGACGCGCCAAATGCGCCGCGCGGTGATCGCGAGCGCCGCGCTCACGACGATTGGCGGCGCGCTGCTCACGCTCGCTTTGCCGACCTACTCCGCCGACTGGCCGCAACGGATCAATCTCGAGTATTGGCTGGATGCCGACTCGGGCCAAGCACACTATCTTGCGCGCTGCGACTCTCGCCGGCTGCCCGCCGCGCTCGCCGCCGCGGCACACTTCGACCCTGCGCCGCATCCGCGTTTCGCGGGAAGCGCGGCGCCGGCGTTCCATGCCGATGCGCCGGCGACCCCGCTTGCCGCTCCGGAGTTGACGCTGACCGGCGCGCCAACAGCGGCGGTGCCCGGGGTCACTCACTTTGAGTTACGACTGCGTTCGGCGCGCGGCGCGCCGGAGGCGTTGGTGGTGTTTCCGGCGGGCGCGCAAGTTGACGCCGTTGAATTTGCCACCGCGGCGGCACCGCTGCAGGCCAAACTCGGCAAGCTCAAGGCCGGCGCGACCCTGCTCGATTTGGTGGGGCTGCCGGCGGAAGGCGTGCAATTCAGTATTGACGCGGCAGGCTCGTTACCGCTGGTGGTTCAAGTATTCGATCAGAGTTACGCATTTGCGCACAGCAATCTGTTGCGCGCTCGGGCCGCCAACGCGACCAGCTCGCAGGATGGCGATCTGACGGTCGTGCATCGCACCGTATCGCTCGATCCTGCGGCTGATCGATGAGTCGAAAAAGCTCACTTAGCCGTTCTTCGAATGCACTGCATACAAAGCCGCGAGCTGCGAATTGTCGATCGCCTTAATGGCTGCCGCCACGGCATGACTGCGGCACTGCTGCACATGCTGCTGAGCGGCAAGATCGCGAATATCGGCGTCTGGGCACACCTGTCGAGCGGCGTACGTGATTCGACGATACAGAGTGTTGACGCCGTCGTCGGTCGCTAGGGTTTGCCGGTCGTACTTGACGACCAGGCTCGGCGCATCGTTGCTCGGGCTGGCGGCACCGGCTGCGCCGGCGGCGGCGAGGCCCGCCACGCTTCCCACGAGCAGCAGGGCAAGCTTGGCGCGGGATCCGGTGGTTTTCGGGGTGGTGAAATGACTCATGACATATCTCCTTCAGAGGCTGTTTGATGACGCGTCTATAAGACACGCCGAGGGCGCAGCGCGTCTGCGGGTCGGCGTCGAGGTCGTCCCGGCCATTCACGGTTTCGTCCCGGACCTACCCTAAGCGGGCTGCGCAATTCCGGCGAGTTGCGCTACCCTTGCCACATGATGGGAATCGGAACCGCGGACGCTTCCGCCCGGCGTTTTGCCGGGGGCTTGAGCCTGCGGCAATTCCTCGGCATCGCGTGTCTCTTCTGGGTCTATGTCACCTTGTCGAATATCCTGTACGCCTACAGCATGCGTACCGGCATTTCGCGCATGACGAACGTCTCGCTGTTCGCCGCTTGGGATGCGCGCCTGTTGCAGCATCTGATGCTGTTGCCGATCCTGCTGGTGTCGTTTTGGGCGTCCCTGCGCATTCAGTGGCGTCCGCTGCTCGTCGCCCTGCCGCTGCAGGCGATCTTGGGCACCCTATTTTCGGCCATTGCCTATCCGGCCTTGCTGGCGTCGCAATTGGCATTGGGCAGCGCCGAGTGGCACAACAGCGGCATGGAGCACGTCAGCAATCCGTGGACGGACTCCTTCTTTTTATCGCTGTGGCTGGCGAGCTTCGTCTCTTTTCTACCGACCTATGGCTTCGGGTTGGCGCTGATCACCGGCCTCGCGCTCTACACCCGGTTTCGCAATTCCGAACTGCGGCGCGCGGCGCTCGAGCGAGAGTGGAGTTCGGCCCGCTTGGCGGCGCTGCGCATGCAACTGTCGCCGCATACGCTCTTCAACCTGTTGCACACGATTCGCGGCCATATCGAATGGGATCCCAAGGGTGCGCAGAACATGGTGGTGCAACTCGCGGATTTGCTGCGGCGGCTGTTGAACGCGGGCGAGCGCGACTTCTCGAGGCTCGCCGATGAACTGCAATTCGTCAGACTGTACCTGGAACTGCAGCAGCGGCGCTTCGCCGATCGCTTGAGCGTCGAGCTGCCGACCTCGGCCGAGATTCCCGCGGTGTGGGTGCCGAGCCTGATTCTGCAACCGCTGGTAGAAAATGCGGTCGTACACGGCTTGTCGGGCCACCAGGGTCCGGTGACCGTGCGCATCAGCGCGCAGCTGCTGGAGGACGTGCTGACATTGTCGGTGTTCAATACGATTGCGGCGGACAAGTTGGTCGGCGAGGAAGGCATCGGGATCAACAATGTCCGTGAGCGCCTCGCGGTGCAGTTCGAAGGGCGCGCGAATCTTGCTGCGAGCGGCGCCGACGGGCAGTGGTGCAGCGAGATTACAATGCCCGCGATCCACCATTCGCCGGTGCGCGAGGCGCGACCGAATCCGGTGTTGGTCGACGCATGATGGACGTCATCATCGTCGATGACGAACAAGCCGGCCGCCGTACGCTGCGCGAGTATTGTGAAGCGGAAGGCGATCTGCGCGTGGTGGGCGAATTCGGCGACGGCAGTGCCGCGCTCGCGGCGATTCACGTGCAGCAGCCGCAACTCTTGTTCCTGGACATTCAAATGGATCCGCTGAACGGCATCGACCTTGCGCGCGCGTTGCAGCCGGCGCATTTGCCATCCTTGGTATTCGTCACCGCCTACGACACCTACGCCGTCGAAGCCTTCGAGCTGAGCGCGGTGGACTACCTCCTGAAACCGTTCGATCAAGAACGCTTCCGCAAGACGTTGGAACGTGTCCGGCCGCGGCATGCCAAGTCGGGAGCCGATGAGCGACAGGCGCTGCTCGCCGGATTGCTCGCGCAGCTGGAACGCTCGGCGCGCGGTTCGAGCGAGGAACGGCCGCGCTTGCTCGCGGAATTCGGCGGCCATCTGCACGTGCTCGAGGCCGCTCAAGTGGAAATGATCGAAGCCGATCGCAACTATGTGGTCATCCGCGTCGGCAAAGACAGTTTCCACGCGCGCAGCACCTTGCAGCAAGCGGAACTTGCGTTGCGATCGCAACCGATGCTGCGCATCAGCCGCTCCTGTCTCGTGAACATGAACTACGTCAAAGAAGTGAATCGCACGCTGCGCGGCGATTTCATCCTGGTATTGGCGGGCGGCGCGACGGTCACCAGCAGCGAGGGCTTTCGCGGCAAGGTCAAGGAATACTTGAGCACGCTGCGGCTTTCCTGATTACAGCAGTTCCTCGGGCGCGAACGGCGCCACCGCCTTCAAGGTAAAGCGCTGCAGACGCGTGGTTTCGGGATCCGTGAACCACGTTGTTTCGGCACCCGGCTCGCCGCTCGACCATTCGATTTGATCGCCATGACCGGTCAACTGCAGCTTGTAGCTGCCGTCGGCGCTGATGTCATCGAGCAGGCTGGTGACCTGGCGGGCGATCTCCGCGCTGCGAATCACGAGACCCAGCTCGCTGTTGAAACGCGCCGAGCGTCCATCCATGTTCATCGAACCGATGAACACCGTCCGCTGATCGATCACCACCGCCTTGGCGTGCAGGCTCGCGTTGGAACTGCGAAACGGGTGAAAGCGTGCGCGCTTCTGCCCGAGCTTGGGCCGAACCTCGGAGAGCTCGATGCCGAGCTTCAGCAACGCGACGCGATAGCGCGCGTAACCATCGTGCACCAGCGGCGAGTCGGTCGATGCCAACGAGTTGGTGAGGATGCGGATATGCACGCCGTTCTCGACCAGT
>CAYRAC010000177.1:0-7410 GCA_964422045.1 uncultured Steroidobacteraceae bacterium | reverse complement strand
TCGTCTGACCATTAGTGCCGGCGTCCAATATTTACGGTCCGCTACCGCGATAGCCCTCGTTGGCGCGCGCGAGCCGATTGGGAGACGTTTCGACGGCTCAGAGGATGATGCAAAAATACGATCAAAGGTGCAGCAAGGACAGGGAAGACATTGATGCCTCAAAATACAATAGCGCCGATCGAGAAAACGTGAACGCCGTGACGGGTACCAGCATACGAGACGTCCAATTGACCGAGATCGGGCAGCTGGCCAAGATTTGGTTCGACGGCTGGCAAGATGCGCATGCGCAAATCGTCCCGGCCGACCTTGCTCGGCTGCGTACGCTGCAGAGCTTTGCAGACAGACTGCGAGCTGCCTCGACCGGTGTGCGGGTCGCCGTGGCAGCAGACGCGCCGGTCGGCTTTTACTTTCTGCAAGGCGCCGAGCTGTATCAATTCTACGTTTCTTCCGCTGCGCGCGGGTCCGGCATTGCCGCGGTTCTGATGGCCGACGCCGAAGCTCGTCTGCGCGAGCACGGTGTGCGTACGGCCTGGCTCGCATGCGCCATAGGCAACGATCGTGCCGCCAGGTTCTACGAAAAGTGCGGCTGGATCCGCACCGGAACAGTGACCGACGATCTAGAGGTGCCGGGCGGGACTTTTACGCTCGATGTGTGGCGCTTCGAGAAATTACTGCGGTAGTCGGCGCGTTTGCTGGCCGGCTCGCGACTCCGACCTCAAGCCTTCCAGAAGTGCCGTTCGGGAGGACCCACTACACCGGCATTCTTGGCCATGTGTGCGGCCAAGGCTGGCGAGTCGAAGAACGCCGTTGCACGGGCAACATCGCTTACCGCCCACAGGATGACGAGATTGTTGGGATCATCGTCGAGCTGCAGCACCGCGAGGTCCGTCAGGCCTGCGCCCTTTCTGTCCGCCGCATCCATCGCATAAGCCTTAAGCGCGGTCGCATAGTCGCGCACGGTGAGCGTCATGGTGGCGTAATTGGCGGCGGATGCGCGATTGTAGTCACCGTGCCTGAACCTCACTCTGGGGGTTCCGATAATGCCCGCCGCCTTCATAGCTGCAGCCAGATCGGGCGACCCGGCAAACGCTTTGGCGCGGCCGAGATCGCTGATCCCGAACATGAGTGCCACCAGATTGGCGTTGCCGTGCTCGCGCAAAACATGGATGTCGGTGAGGCCGGCCGCTTTTCGGTTCGGCGCGTCCGCGTCAAATGCCTTTTTCCAACTCGGGTAATCCTTGCACTCGTGAATAACCGTCAGGTAGTTGGCCATCGTGTTCTCCGGCTCTTGGTTGATGTGGCAAATCCCCGCGCGCAGGGTAGATGAAATATGCCGGCAACGCATCCGAGAGATGACTTGGCGCATTGCAGCGGACGAGCGTCACTGGGAAGACCGCCTGTACTAGTCCACCCCTACCGGGCTCGAAGGCCTGAGTTCAACCGACGGCACCATGAATGCGATTGCGACGGTAAGCACAGTCAGTGCAAGCATCGCCCAGAATGTGAGATTCAGCGAGTGTTGCAGCGCCAAGCGCAGCGGCGCATCGCCGGGTGAGGAGCCCGGCGGCATTTCGATGAGCTGGCGGAGCCGATCGGAGGTAACCGGTGCACCACCCGTCGCGCGGGCAAGCCCATGATTGAATGCCGCGCCGAGCAGCGTGGCTCCCAAGGTGCTCCCGAGGTTGCGCGAAAATATATTCGACGCGGTTCCGCTGCCGCGCTGCGACCAGTCGACGATTTCCTGAATCAACACGAGCGAGCTGACGCTCAGCAGACCCATCCCAAAGCCCATGATCAGAGAGCCGACTCCGGCAATGACGGGAGAGCTCTGCGGCGTCAACAGAACGAACAGAACCGCGCCGACGGGCTGCAGCAGCGCGCCGGTGATCAACAACTGGTGCAGTCCGAAGCGGTGAAACAAGCGGGCGCCGAGCGTGGCTCCGGCCGGCCAGCCCACCAACATGGTGGTCAACGCGAGGCCTGCGATCACCGGCGAGCGATGCAAAACGATTTGCACGTAGATGGGCACGAAAGTCGTGAGTCCGATGAGCGCCATGCTGGACAACACGGCGACGCTATTGGCGGCCGCAATCGGCCGGTGACTCCATAACGCGAAGGGAATCATCGGATTGGCGGTGCGCCGTTCTTGCAGCAAGAACACCGTGGTCGAGACGCAGAATACACCGGCCGCCGCGGCGAGTGCGGCAGTGTCGGAAGACCCGATCTTCGTGAACCCAATCAGCAACGAGGTGACCGCGATCGTAAAGGCGGTCGCGCCCGCGATATCGATTGCGCGGCGTTCGTGCTTGACGTGCTCGTGCAAGAAGGCGATGAAACCGGCGGCCGCGATCAAACCGACCGGGATGTTGATCCAGAAAACCCAAGCCCAGGAGACGTTGCGCACGATGAAGCCGCCGACGATGGGTCCGAGCACGGCGGATATTGCCCAGACACTGGCCAGATAACCTTGAATTTTGCCTCGCTCGCGAGCGGGATATAGATCGGCGATGATGGTCATGGCGACCGGCTGCATCGCCCCGGCGCCTACGCCTTGAACCAGCCTGAATAGAATCATCGTCGGCATCGACCAGGCAAAGCCCGCGAAGACCGAGCCCACGATGAAGATTGCGATCCCGGTCAACATGACCGGCTTGCGGCCGTAGATATCGGCAAGATTGCCGAACACCACGGTGAGCGCAGTCTGCGCCAGCAGGAAGGCCGAAAATACCCAACTATAAAGGTGCAACCCGCCCAAATCCGCGACGATCTGCGGCATGGCGGTCGATATGATGGTCGCCTCGATTGCAATCATGCACATGGATGCCATCACGGACGCGACGACAAGCGCCCGCGGGGATTTGAATTCCGACGGCAACTAGCGAATCTCCGAGCAGGCGCCCGCAGCGCCAATGTGCCAGTCTATCATTGCGTGCCGGACGCTGATCGCAAGGAGTTCCATGGAAATACGCATGCTCACCCGCGAGGACGCCGAGTCCTTCCGCCGGCTGCGGCTCGCGGCGCTGAAAGAGTGTCCGTCCGCGTTCACCGCGGACTATGCGGCGAATCTGCAACGACCGCTGACTCATTTCGCCGCGCAGATTCAATCGCTGCCGGATAATTTCATCGTTGGCGCTTTTCACAACGGCACGCTCGCGGGCATGGCGGGCTTTTATCGAAGCGAAGGACCCAAGCTTCGGCACAAGGGAAATATCTGGGGTATGTATGTCGCCCCGGATCTGCGCGGCAGCGGCGTCGGGCGTAAATTACTGCAGGAAATCATAGCCAAGGCGCGCAGCTTCGCGGATATCGTGCAGGTACATTTGTCGGTGGTTGCCGATAACGCGAAAGCGCGAACTCTGTATATGAGCAGCGGCTTTGAAATCGTAGGCAGCGAGCCGCGCGCGGTCAAAGTCGATGGAAAGTTCCTGGATGAGGATCGACTGATGCTGCGGCTGAGGGAGTAATTGCCGGCGAGAAAGTGCAACGCCGGCGTCGAGATTCCTGACTATAATCACGAGATTCAACCGCCCGGATCCCGATGAAAATCGCCGCCATCTCCGACATCCATGGCAATTTGTTCGCCCTCGACGCGGTGTTGGCCGACATCGAGCGCCGCGGCGTCGATCACATCGTCAACCTGGGCGACATTCTCTCCGGCCCGCTGCTGCCGGGCGAGACCGCCGATCGATTGATGTCGCTCAATCTGCCCACGATTCGCGGCAACCACGAGCGACAAGTGTACGCAATGAACCCCGCCGAAATGGGCGCCTCGGATCGCTACGCGTTCGACAATATCACCAGCACCCACCTGCAGTGGATCATGGCCCTGCCACCGGTGCTGAGTCTCGCGAGCGATGTTTTTATGTGCCATGCGACACCGCAAAACGATGTCGACTGTTATCTAGAAGACATTGTCGACGGCGAGCTTCGCGCCGCGCCGTTGAACGAAATCGAAGAGCGATCCAAGGGCTGCAGCGCCTCCTTGATTCTCTGCGGCCACTCGCACATTCCACGCCTGGTGCGCCTCGCGAGCGGCCAGGCCATCGCCAACCCCGGAAGTGTCGGAATTCAAGCCTACTACGGCCATCATCCGCGTCCTCACACCGTGGAGATCGGCTCGCCGCATGCGCGTTATGCGATCGCAGAGCAATTGCCGTTGGGATGGGGCATCGATTTTGTCGCGGTCCCTTATGACTGGGAGTCCGCCGCGCGCCTCGCCGAGCACAGGCAAAGAGCGGATTGGGTGCGCGCACTGCGCAGCGGGTTCGTGCGCTAGGCGCCAAGATCGCGGCCGCGCTGCAAGCGCTGAAATAAACCCCGGTTCCTGCCGGTCTAACACTATGATCGACACGTACAGTTTCAAAAAACTCAGGGAGCGCCCCGCCCATGAAATCTCTCGTCCAGTGGCTGATTGAATGGCCGCGAAGCGTTGCGCAGCATTTGACCTGGTTGGCGCCGCTGTTCGCGCGCATTACGGTCGGCTGGGTGTTCATGTGGAGCGGCTGGGGCAAGCTCAACAATCTGCCGCAGGTCACCGAGAATTTCGTCGGCTGGGGCATACCCTTTGCCAATGTATTGAGCCCGTTTGTATCCGGAGTCGAGTTCTTCGGCGGGTTGTTTCTGCTCGCGGGGTTGCTCACTCGAATATCCGCCGGAGCATTGGGAATCACCATGATCGTCGCCATCCGCTCCGCCAAATGGGGCGACGTCGACTCGCTGGAAACCTTGCTCGGATTCGACGAGTTCGAATACCTCGCACTGTTCCTGTGGCTCGCGATCGCGGGCGCCGGCGCGGTTTCTGTCGACTACTTGCTGGAACGTTGGATTCGAGTCAGTCCCACTGCAGCTTCTGCGGCAACCCGTCAGTGATGCTGTAATAGTCCGACTTGTCGGCGACGAAGATGTGCTGCTCGATCGCGAGTTGAGTTGGCGTGTCGAGTGAGCCGGCAGTAATGCTGGTGGTGGGGCTGCCGTTCTGCCGCCAAAACAGATTGCCGCCGCAGCGGCCGCAGAACCCGCGCTCCGCGGTGTCCGATGACCTGTACCAGCGCAGTTCCGCGGAACTCGTGAGCTCGATAGCTGCCGACGGCGCGCTGGACATCGCCGCGAAGTGCCCGCTGGTTCGACGGCACTGGGCGCAATGACAGGCGATGACGCCGCGCAGGGCACCGCGCACGCGATAGCGGACAGCTCCGCACAGACAGCCGCCGGTGTGCATCCTGTCGGTTTTGGTCACATCGATTCCCCTCAAGCCCGCTCTACCCGGCACGAAAAGCATCCGCGCCGCGCGTTGTGCAAATGGATGTAGGCGGCCTGCGAATTGTCGAAAATTCCATGAATGACCGATGCGGTGTCCGGGCCGTCGCAAACCGCCGCATCGATCATCATGTGCGCCGCGTCGTAGGCGCGAACGGAGATTTGACGCAGAGCCACATAGTCCGGGATCTCATCGACGGCGAGCCGGCGCGGGCGCGCCGCGCGGCGCACGAAAATTGGTCCCGTGGACCGATACGGTGAGCGCGCATTCTGGTGGGCAAACGGCAGCAGCAGGAGCTCCTCGCCCACCTCGGCGTCGGCGAGGCTGACGCGGCACGGGTAGCCGGGCTTCTCGGTGGCAACCACGCGCCGCGCGTCCGATTCCATCAGCTCTGGATCAGTGAGGGAGAAAAGTGCGGCAAATGGCTCAAAAGACAATCCCGCCAATTGGAATGACATCGCGCAGCTCCGATCGTGAAACCCTGGGAGCGCATATTGCTGCAATTTGGGCGGCCTGTCTGGCCGTTTTCGGACTTCGATTTCTGGCCGAAAGCAGCGCCGAATCAATGGCTTTCGGGCCGGCGGCTGATTTGAATGCCATGCCGCTTGATCTTGCGATACAAGGTGTTTCTGCTGATGCCGAGTTGTGCCGCCACGGTGGTCATGCGACCTCGATTCTTCTCTATCGCCCGCAGCAGCTCGTCGCGTTCCGCCGATTGCAGCGAGACTTGGCGGTCGAACGATACGGCAGCTGCGGACGTCTCACCCGCCAACGGACGCAAGGCTGACGCCGCGTGCAAGTCCCCGGGCAGATCGCAAACGCGGATGACTCGCTCTTCGCAAATTGCCAGCGCCGCGCGAATCGCGTTGCGTAATTCGCGAATATTGCCGGGCCAGCTGTAGGCGAACATGAGTTGCAGCGCGGCATTTTCGATGGAAATGGTCGCGCCTTTGTCGCACTCGCGCGCGAGGCATTTGCGGATCAAAGCTTCCTTGTCGCGGCGCAATGCCAGCGGCGGCAACTCCAGCGTAATGCCGTTCAGCCGATAGTAGAGATCTTCCCGAAACTGATTGAGAGAGATCATCTCCTTCAGGTCGCGATGCGACGCGCAAATGACGCGCAAATCAACCTTGATCAGCGTCTCGCTGCCGAGCGGCGTCACTTCGTGCTCCTCGAGCACGCGCAGCAGGCGAGTTTGCATGGACAAGGGCATGTCGCCGATCTCGTCCAGAAACAAGGTACCGCCCGATGATTGCAGGATTCGACCGCGCATCCCGTCGCGGCGCGCGCCGGTAAATGCGCCCGATACGTAGCCGAATAGTTCGCTCTCGATCAGCGACTCAGGCACGGCTGCGCAGTTGACGGCGACGAATGGGCGCTGTGCACGCTGGCTCGCCATATGCACGGCCTTCGCGAACACCTCTTTACCCGATCCCGTTGGACCGTGAACCAAGATGGCCACCGCAGAGTCCGCCACGCGCTGGGCATTGCGCAAGTTGCGCATCATCTGCGGGTCATCGCCGGCGACATCCGCCAAGCTGAGAACCGGCGGCGACGGATCGTGAGGTATCTGAACCAGCTGAGTGGGCGAGGAAATCGATGGCACGGAGCGCGCGCTCTGCCGCCCGGCCTCGACCAGACTCGCAAAGTAGCGTCGCCGGAAGCGATTGTCGCGCAGTTCCCACATGGCCCGGCGTCCGGTACGCGAAGTCGCGAGCAGCTCCTCGTACGTGGTATCGAAGACCTCGGCGATCGATCGCCCCACCAGATCCTCGGGCCGCTGCGCGCCGAGCAATTTGAGGCCCGTCATGTCACTTGCGACGATGCAGCCGTTGGCTGCCACCGCAATTGCGCCATCGTGCAGCAAATCGACGAATTCAGCCCGCGGGTGAAATCGCAACATGGCGTCAGAGCGGTGCCGCCTCAGGAACAGACATTTCTCGATCAGGCGTGCCGAGGAATTGACGAGCGCCACCGTGTGCATTTGGGATTCACGGCTGCCGGCGGCGTTGACGCAGGACGCATCCAACACGGCGACGATGCGTCCCTGCGGATCGTGGATCGGAGCGGCCGAACACGACAGACGGATATGACGCGAGCGGAAGTGATCTTCCTGATGAATGGTGATGGGCCGTGCTTCGGCGGCGCACGTG
>CAYRAC010000176.1:4666-7416 GCA_964422045.1 uncultured Steroidobacteraceae bacterium | reverse complement strand
ACTGTAGTCCTTGGCCTTCAACAGCTGATCATTCGCCGCGATTTGCCAGTTGCCGGTCTCGTCGGCGAAGCCGCCCTTGGCTTCGTTGACCGTCTGCGCGGCCACCGCGGTGCGGACATCTTCGAGCTGCAATCCATAGGCGTTCAGCTGCGTGGGATTGACGTTGATGCGCACCGCCGGCGCGGAGCTGCCGCCGACGAGCACCTGGCCGACGCCACCGATTTGCGATAGGCGCTGCTGCAACACCGTCGATGCTGCATCGTACAAACCGGCGGGCGCGATTTTGTCCGAGGTGAGCGCGATGATCATAATGGGCGCATCGGCGGGGTTGACCTTTCGGTACGTGGGATTATTCGGCAAATTGGCCGGCAAGTAGCTGCGCGCCGCGTTGATCGCCGATTCCACGTCGCGCGCGGCGGCGTCGATATTGCGGCTCAAATCGAATTGCAGCGTGACGCTCGTTTGGCCCAGCGAACTTTGTGCGGTCATCTCGGTAACCGCGGCGATGCGGCCGAATTCGCGCTCGAGCGGGGTCGCGACCGAGGAGGCCATGATCTCGGGGCTCGCACCGGGTAAGGATGCCGACACGGAGACTGTCGGAAAGTCGACCTGCGGCAGCGGCGATACCGGCAGCAATTTGAACGACGCCATCCCGACCAACGCGACGGCCGCGGTCAACAGCGTGGTGCCGATCGGTCGCTTTATGAAGGGGGCCGACAGGTTCATGTCGCGCTCGGTCTTACCGCGGTGTCTGTTGATCGGCCGCTTCGCGCAGCACGCCAGCGGGCGAATCGTTCAGCCAGCCCGTCGAAGAATAGATAAATGACCGGCGTCGTATACAGGGTCAGCATTTGGCTGAATATCAAGCCTCCGATGATCGTGATACCCAAGGGTCTGCGCAGCTCGGAGCCGACGCCGTGCCCAAAAGCCAACGGCATGGCACCGAGCATGGCCGCCATGGTGGTCATTAAGATCGGCCTGAAGCGCAGCAGGCAGGCCTCGTGAATGGCATCGAACGCGCTCTTGTGCTCCTTGCGCTGCGCGTCGAGCGCGAAATCGATCATCATGATGGCGTTCTTCTGCACAATGCCGATCAACAACACGATGCCAATGATGGCGACCACGGTGAGCTCGTTGTGAAACAGCAGCAACGCGAGCAGCGCTCCCACGCCCGCGGAGGGCAGAGTCGATAATATCGTGATCGGGTGGATGTAGCTTTCATATAGCACGCCCAGCACGATGTAGACCGTGAGAAGCGCGCTCAGTACCAGGATAGATTCATTGGCGAGAGAATTCATGAACGCCTGCGCCGTGCCTTGAAACGTGCGCTCCATCGCGGGCGGCGCCGGCAGGGCCTTCTCGACGTCTTGAATGGCACTGACCGCTGAGCCGAGCGAGGCGCCGGCCGCGAGATTGAACGAGATCGTGGTCGCCGGAAATTGTCCCATGTGACTGATCAAGGTGGGTGCGCTGGTCTGGGTGACTTGCGCAATCGTGCTCAAGGGAATTGCCGGTCCACCGCCTGCGTGCAGGTATAAATCCCCCAAATTCGCCGGATTCGCGCGAAATGTGGGATCGACCTCCAAGATCACGTGATACTGGTTCAGCTGCGTGAATAATGTCGAGACCTGGCGCTGGCCGTAGCCGTCGTACAACGCATCGTCGATGTTCTGTGCGGTGAGGCCCAAGCGCGAGGCCGTGGCGCGGTCGAATGTCAGCGACGCCTGCCGTCCGTCGTTTTGCAAGTCACTCGCCACATCCTCCAGTTGCGGCAGCTGCTTGAGCCGCGCAACGAAGCTCGCCGCGTAGCTCGACAACTCCGCAGCATTCGGATCCTGCATGCTGTACTGAAATTCGGTGCGGCTGACGATGTCCTCGACCGAGATGTCCTGCACCGGCTGCATGTAGAGGCTGATTCCGTCGAGCTTGGCGAGCGAGTCGCGTAGTTCTTGGATGACCTCGGTGCCCGAGGCGCGCTGATTGAGCGGCTTCAGATTGATCTGCACGCGCCCGCTGTTGAGCGTCGTATTGGTGCCGTCCACGCCGATGAACGAGGACAGGCTGTCGACCGCGGGATTGCCCAGGATGGTCGCCGCCACCTGCTGTTGCAGTTGCGCCATCTTGGCGAAGGAAACGCTCTGTATCGCCTCGGTCACGCCTTGAATCTCGCCGGTGTCCTGAACCGGGAAGAAACCTTTCGGGATCACCATGAACAACAACACCGTGACGAGCAGCGTCGCGACCGCGGTCAGCAATGTCATGCGGCGCCTTTCGAGCACCCAGTCGAGCGTGCGTTCGTAGAAATCGATGGTGCGCTTGTATATATTCTCCGACCAGCGATAGAAGCGGCTGCGCTTGGCTTCATCCCTGCTTTTGAGCAGCCGGGAGCAGAGCATCGGGGTCAGCGTCAAGGACACCGCGGCCGAGATCAGGATGGTCGCGCTCAGCGTAATGGCGAACTCACGGAACAGCCGGCCGGTAATGTCCCCCATGAAAAGCAGCGGAATCAACACGGCAATCAGCGAAATGGTCAAGGACATGATGGTGAAGCCGATTTGCTCAGCGCCCTTGAGGGCCGCGGCCATCGGCTTCTCTCCTTGCTCCACGTAGCGCGTGATGTTCTCGATCATGACGATGGCATCATCGACCACAAATCCGGTTGAAATGGTCAGCGCCATGAGGGTCAGGTTGTTGAGGCTGAAGCCGAGCGCGTACATTGCGGCGAATGTGCCCACCAAGGACAACGGCAC
>CAYRAC010000176.1:0-4566 GCA_964422045.1 uncultured Steroidobacteraceae bacterium | reverse complement strand
AGTCTTGTTCATCCAGGCGGACAATTCGGCGTTTTCGATACCGTCGACGACGCGGGCTACATCGGTCAGCATGATCGGCGCACCGTTGCGGTAGGCAAGAATCAACTGCTTGTAGTCGCCGCTGGTGGCGATCTGATCGTTCGCGCCGATCTGGTAGCTTTGCGCCGGGCCATCGAAGCTGCCTTTCGCCGTATCGAGACTCGCGGCCGTGAGCGCTGTGCGCACATCCTCGAGGTTCAGCCCGTAGGAGGCGAGCTGGGTCGGGTTCACTTGCACGCGCACGGCCGGTTTCTGGCCGCCGCTGATGGTGACGGCGCCGACGCCCGGGAGCTGGGAGATTTTCTCCGCGAGCCGCGTGTCGGTGTAATCCTCGACTTGCGACAGCGGCATGGTGTCTGAAGTCAGAGCGAGCGTGAGGATGGGTGCGTCCGCCGGGTTCACCTTGCTGTACACCGGCGGCTGCGGCAGGCCTGCCGGCAGGTAGTTTTGAGCGGCGTTAATGGCCTCCTGTACGTCTTGCTCCGCGACATCGATACTCAAACTCAAATTGAACTGCAAGGTGATGACCGAGGCGCCGTTGGCGCTGGTCGAGAGCATCTGGTTCAGACCCGGTACCTCGCCCAGTTGCCGCTCGAGCGGCGCGGTGATCGCGGACGCCACCACCTCGGGGCTCGCACCGGGGTAGAACGTCGTGACCTGCATGGTCGGGTAGTCGACCTCGGGTAGGGCGGCGATCGGCAGCTGCCGAAAGCCGATGGCGCCGATCAACAGCAGCGCCGCCATCAATAGCGAGGTCGCAATCGGCCGGAGAATAAACGGCCGCGAGGGATTCATGACGCGGCGCGGGTGCCGTCGTTAGCGGCCGCTGCATCAGTGCCATCCGTCGGTTTTGCTGCGGGGGTGGTTTTGGCGCCGGGCTTACGCACCACCACATGAGAGCCCTCCTGCAGCTTGTCGAATCCATCGGTCACCAATTGCTGGCCGGCGTTGACGCCGGTCGCGGCGGACACCTCGCCCTCGGACGCTACGATATTGATGGTTTGGGTCTTGACGGTAGCGTCTTGCTGAATGACATACACAAACGCGGCGTCGTTATTACGCTGGATCGCGGCTTGCGGCACGAGATTGACATTGGTGAGCGTCTTCACCAACAGGCGCGCGTTGACGAATTGGTTTGGGAAGAGCTCGTTCTTCGTATTGGGAAAGCTGGCGCGTGCGCGTACGGTACCCGTGGTGGTGTTGATTTGGTTGTCGACGGTGAGCAGCGTTCCGTCGGCGAGCTGCTTCTGTTTGCTGCGATCGAGCGCCTTGACCGCCAGCGGGTGGGCGCCATTCATTTGCTCGATGACGTCCGCTAGGCTGTCCTCGGCGATCGTGAATATCACGGTGATCGGCTGCAACTGCGTAATCACGGCGATGCCGGTCGTGCCGTTTGCAGGCACGATATTGCCCGGGTCGACGTTGCGCAAACCGACGCGCCCATCGATCGGCGAGACGATACGGGTATAGTCGACATTGACCTGTGCGGCGGCCAGGTTGCCCTGATCGAGCCGGACAGTGCCCTCGTCCTGGTCGACGGCAGCTTGTTGGGTCGCGAGCTGTTGCTGAGGAATGGCGTGTTCCTTGAAGGAGTTCTGGTAGCGCACGAGGTCGATGCGAGCGTTCTTCAAGGCGGCCTCATCGCGCGCCAGCTGCCCCTGGCTCTGCAGCAACGCCGCTTCGTAGGGACGGGGGTCGATGACCGCCAGCAACTCGTTTTTCTTGACGAGTTGACCCTCCTTGTAGCGAACCTCGGTCAGCTCGCCGGCCACACGGCTGGCGACGGTCACCGTATACACGGGCGTCACCGTGCCGAGCGCGTCGTAGTAGACATCGATACTGCCAAGGACGACGGCGGCACTCGCCACCGGAATCGAGGGCGGCGGTCCCGCTTTCTTCTTCGCCGTCGACGCCCAATGGACCATGAGCCAGATGCCGAGGAGTACAGCGATCAAGATAATGAGGGCGAGGATTCGATGCGACCTCAACCAGACTCGAAGGCGCGCGCCGGGCGAGGAGTAGTCGCTAGGTTCGCTGGGCATGCAGGCCTCGTTCCATGGCTGGACATCCCCAAACGCGGTTGTGCGGCGCGGGCGGCGGTACTGTTCTGGCGTTAGGGACGACGGAGGTATTAGCGGCAGACGAGGTCGATATAGCGCCCTGCGACGACATGACTTCTTCCTTTGGTGCTGGTGGATCCTGCACGTGTCTGTGAGACGGCGCTGTACGCCGAGTCATTCAAGTCTTGTCGGATAAAACCTACCTACTGAGTCTCTGCGCTGCCGATGGAATATGCGAATGTCTGCTGGTTTGAACGGCTTACGATGAGATTGCGGACTCTAGCCGGCGATCGCTCGCCGCAGCGCCGATAAAAAGGATTTATCAAGAACTGTCAATGGTTTGACCTGCTGTTGATACCGATCCGGATAACGCTAGCGTGAGCTGACCGACGGGGGATCGGTTGCGCACACCGTTGCCTGGATCAGGCACTTCTGGCCGCTCGTCGTCTCGCAGGTCCGCAGCGCCTCGCTCTTCGCCTTCTGGCGACTCTCGTTCCAGGCTGTGGCGTACTTGGGACCATTGCTGGTCGCGAGCGCGGCGCAAGAGTTCCGTGTCCACACGCCGATTGTGCACGGGGCGCCGCTTACCTTGAGGCAACCTTTGAGCGCCGCGGCGCTGGCGGCCTCCTGCGAACTCGCTCGCCACGCCGTGCCGGACTTGGCAGGCGCGTCGGAGGACACCGCAATGGCGGCATAGGCATCGGGAGGCGCCTGATCTACCGCGGGACTGCAAATGCTCTGAGTGATCGCACAGGCATGTCCGCCGCTCCCCGTGCAGCGGCTGATCGCATTACTCTCGGCGCCTGCGATGGTGTTGTAAGTTCCGCTGTAACCCCACTTTTGGTCCTGTGGGCTGGTGGCGAGCGCTACACAGGCGTTCGCGAAGGTCTGTAGCACGGCGCAATCGCGCATGGCATTCATCGCTTTTGAGCACTCGGAGACCGCTCGATTGCCCGCATCCTGCCCGCTCTGATACTCCCAGGAACTGCCGGAGATGAGCGTTGATTTCGACAGCGCAACGGCGCCCCAGATCGCCGGCGGCGCCGGGGCACGCTGGGGTGGGTTATCGCACGCCGCGGTTATGATACATGCCTGTCTTTGTTGTTCTTGAACCCGTTCCCAGCTGTCATCGACTTGGCCCTGGGTCGGCGCGCTGGCGAAAAGAACCAGGCTGAGCGCCGTCAGCCGAGCGGCGAGCGCGCAGCGCCGCGATACGCGTCGCATCGACGCGCAAGGCAGGCTTTTGTCCCCGGGTATTTGCATGTCCCTGGCGCGGATCCTATAAGGCCGCCGCGCCGTTGCCAACAAATCTTATGTCAAAATAGCCGCCGGATCGGGTCGTGCGCCTATGTTTGCTTCATCGTCGACATCAGTCTTGTCCACTCCTTGCCGACGGCGGTGCATTTTTCCTGCGTGAAGAACGACTCATGTTCCGAGATCTCTTTTTTAATCGCATCCCAACCCGCTTGAATGTAGATCATTTGGCCGGCCACTTTGCTCGACTGCGAGGTTTTCTCAAGAAAAGATCTGGCAATTTCCTCGGCACTTTGATTCCCTTTGGGCAAAAAGCCCTTCTTGACGCACAGATCGTATTGGGATGCGGTTCCTCCGAAGAACATCCCGAACTGCCGGGCTTGAGCCTGTTCGGGGCTTGCGGTAACCGCCGGCGGCGGGTCGTCGGCGAGAACCGCGTTGCTACCCAGGGCGGTCAAGGCCAGAACGCACAATAGATACTTCATAGCTTCGGTTCCAGGAAATCGCGGTGGATGCGGCGTTACCTGTGCGCCTTATAGCATGAGAGTGCTGCGGCTGAAGCGATGCCTGTCGAGGCTGCTTATCCGTCCTCGAGCGAGAATTCGGATGACTCGCGGACAGGGCTGGACGAGGCGGCCTCCGTCACTTCGATCAGCCGACCCGATTTCACATCGTATAGGTACCCGTAGATTGCAATGTGACCGGGTACCAGCGGATGACTTCGAATGCGCTGGACATCGTCGATCACACTTTGCTCAAGATCGTCGATGGTATGCCACTTGATGAATTTCCCGGCGGCCGATCCGGGCCCTTTACCGGTATCCTTCCACCCGTGCCGGGTCATGGTCGCTGTTTCCAGACTTTGCTCCAAGAGCCCTGCCAGGATATCGTCCGTGAAGAGCTGCATGCCGCAGTCGGTATGGTGGATGACGAACCATTCACGAGTGCCCAAGAGCTTGTGACTGATCACGAGCGAACGAATAGCATCATCGCTCGCGCGGCCTCCCGCATTGCGGATCACGTGAGCGTCTCCCTCGGAGAGCCCCGCATACTTGGCCGGATCGAGTCTTGCGTCCATACAGGTGAGGATGGCAAAGCGCCTTGCAGGCGGCAACAGCAACTGCGCCTTGTCGGCGAATGCCTTCGCATATCGCTCGTTGGCAGCGAGCACTTCATCGAGTACGCGAGACATCGGACGCTCCTTACAGGTGAA
>CAYRAC010000175.1:1848-7423 GCA_964422045.1 uncultured Steroidobacteraceae bacterium | reverse complement strand
GGCCGCCCGCTCGGTAGGCGAAGGCTCGGTATTCACGCGAGCTGAACGCCGATCAAACCATGGCAGGATAATCGGTGTATCCGACCGCGCCGCCGCCGAAAAAACTCGCTCGATCCGGCACGTTTAGCGATGCACCGGAACGAAACCGCTCCACAAGATCCGGGTTTGCGATATAGAGTCTGCCGAACGCGATCAGGTCTGCCTGTAGGTGTCGTCGGGCCTCGAGCGCGAGATGCAAGTCATAGCCGTTGTTGGCCATGTACAAACCCTTGAAGTCACGGCGCAGCACCTGCATGCCGGCGGGCATCTCGCGGGCGCCTTGAGTGACCCCTTCGATCACATGCAGGTAGGCAAGGCCGAACGGGTTGAGATGCTCGACGACATGGCGATACGTGGCCTGCGGATCGCTGTCGAGAGCTGCATCGTTGCCAGGATTCACGGGCGAGAGCCGAATGCCCACGCGACGCGGGCCGATTGCACTCACCACCGCCTGGACGATCTCGAATAGGAAGCGTGCCCGCTTCTCTCGCGACCCACCATAGGCATCGGTGCGATGGTTGGTGCTGTCGCGCAGGAATTGCTCGATCAGGTAGCCGTTGGCCGCATGGATTTCCACGCCATCGAAACCGGCGGCGAGCGCATTGCGCGCCGCCTCGCCATACTGCTCGACGATCTGCGCAATTTCTGCGGTCTCGAGCGCGCGCGGCGTGACGCAAGCTTGGAATCCATTCTCAGTGAACGCCATGGCGTTGGGGCGTATGGCAGACGGCGCCACGGGCAGCGCGTTGTTGGGTTGCAAAGACGGATGAGAGATGCGACCGACATGCCAGAGCTGCAGGAAAACGCGACCCGCCTTGTCGTGAATCGCTTTCGTCACTTGTTGCCATGCCCCGATCTGCGAGGCGTTATAGATCCCGGGAGTGAAGGCGTAGCCACGTGCTTGCGCGGATATATTTGTCCCTTCGGCAACGATCAACCCCGCGGAGGCGCGCTGTCCGTAATACACCGCCATGAGCGGCGTCGCCGTGCCGGCGACGCCGGCACGGCTGCGCGTCAGCGGCGCCATGACGATGCGGTTGGCAAGACGATAATCGCCCAGTTGCACGGGATCGAACAAATCCGTGCCTGGAGAATGCAGTGCGAGTGTGGCGGTGGACATGGAAGCAGGCTCCGAAAGATTCAGCGAATGATCAAGGCTACCTCCAAGCGGGCCATGAATTCGATGCGTGGATCCACGTAGGAATATGCTCGCAAGCTCCTCGTTCTACGGGGATCCGGCAGTCGGTAGCGGCAATCACCCATGGTGCACTTGCGCCGCCTGCCCGATAATTTGCAAAGAAGGCATTGATCGCTGTTGGGAACACGAGGAGATAAATATGAAAACTGATGCAGAAATTCGCCGCGACGTGGAGTCCGAGCTGCAGTGGGATCCAAGCATCGATGACCGGAAGATCGGGGTCATCGTCAACGGCGGTGTCGTGACCCTGACTGGCGAGGTGGCCCATTTTGCGGGAAAGTGCGCGGCCGAGGATATCGCCAAACGGGTGAGCGGCGTGCGGGGCATCGCGAACGACATACAGGTCAATATTCCAGTATTCGGAAAACGCACGGATACCGAGATTGCGGAAGCAGCGGTCAACGCACTGCGATGGAATTTTTCGCTTGCGGATACGCAGGTGAAACCCATCGTCCAGGATGGATGGATCACGCTCAGCGGAAAAGTCACTTTCGGGTTTCAACGAAATTCAGCCGCGAACGCCGTGCGCAATCTGATCGGAGTGAAAGGAATCAGCAATGACATCGTGGTCGCTTGCACGGTCAAGGAGGCCGATGTCAAGCAGAAGATCGAGGATGCGTTTAAGAGACATGCCATCCTGGACGCCAAGGGCATCGAAGTGAAAGTGGACGATCACACCGTCACGCTCAAAGGCCATGTCCATACCTGGCAGGAGCACGCAGATGCCGATCGCGCCGCGTGGGCCGCCCCCGGGGTCGCCTATGTCGAGAATCGCTTGGTGATTCAGTGACGGTTGTCGCAAGGCGTTGCCTCTCCGCACTCAGTAATAACTGAACGAGTAGCCGAGCGCCCCCGCCGGTCCGGTCACGCGCAGGCGCGCGCCGCGCGATTCCCGTGGTATCCGGCTGCGGAACTTCGCCGGTTTCACGACCATGAGGTCGCAAGGCAATTCGTCCAGAATCCGCTCCGCCGTATTTCCGATCAGCAAACGCTTGTATCCTGATCGCGAAATGGCCCCTATCACGACGATGGCGCTGTGACTCTTGCGTGTGGCCTCGGCAATCGCATCGGCGGGAAGGCGGCTGACGAGGTATTGACGCGATCGGGGGATCCGCGCGGCCCGCAGAGCGCGATTGAAGCCCAATTGCGCCTCGCGTTTCGCATCCACCTGGATCTTCTGCAAAGTTCCCGGCGTGATCATCTCGGGCGGAACAGCCACGACGTAGCTCGAGTAGGCATGCACCGCGTGCAAGGTTCCCCGCAGCGCCGTCGTCAGCGTCCTGCCGATGCGCAATATTTCCTTGTCCAGTTGCAGCGGCTTCTCGTGCGCGTGCGCAGGATCGATCGCGGCGAGCACGGCGGGATGGCGGTAGGGATGCGGATTCTTGACCAACAACAGCGGTATCGGGCTCTGGCGCACCAGCTCCCAATCCGTCAGTCGGAGCAGCCAAGGCAGGCGATGCCGCCCGGAGTGCAGCGACGCAACAATGAGGTCTGCTTGGATAACCTGCGCCCGGCGGATCACAGCTTCATGAGCCGGATAATCCCATTGAGCAGAGACCGTCACCTTGATGCCGTGCACGCGCAGCCGGTCGGCAATCGCCTCGAGGCGGCGAATTGCGTTCTGGCGCAACTCGTGCTCGAGGGAAACCAATCCCTGGGGGGATGTGAGGGCAGAGTCGGCATACACGGTAGTCGCCAGGGCGTGAAACAGCTCCAGCTGGGCACCGTACGCTCGAGCAAGCTGTGCGGCCTTGAGAACCGCGGGCAGGGGCTTGCCGCTGAGCGCCTTGACCGCCACTATAATTCGATGGACTGCAGGCATCGCATTACTATCAGCGAGATATGAAGCGGCGGCTATCCGTAATACTACGGTGCGCGCCTGCGGCTACTACGTGTCGAAGAACCGCCGGTCGAGGGTCAGCGATCGCTCGATTCCCGCGTTCTCGAGTGGGCAAACCCTGGAATGGCCTGCTCGGGTTCCGTTCGCAGCGTACTCTGCAGCAGGCGCAACGCCTGTGCAGGATCGTCCGCGTAATGAAATAACGCAAGATCCTGGCGATCGATCATTCCATGGCGCGCCAAGGCGTCGAAATTAATGATCTCGTTCCAGTAGCTGGTGCCGTAGAGAATAACGGCAATCGGACGCTCGAGTTTTCGCGTCTGCGCCAAGGTGAGAATTTCGGTGAGTTCGTCCAGGGTACCGAGGCCGCCGGGGAACACTACCAGCGCGCGCGCCAGATGCGCGAACCAGAGCTTGCGCATGAAAAAGTACCGAAACTCAAACGACAGCTCCCGCGTCACATAGATATTCGGCCGTTGTTCATGCGGCAGGCTGATATTGAGCCCAATGGTTCTGCCTCCGGCGTCGGCGGCACCGCGGTTGGCCGCTTCCATGATCCCACCGCCCCCGCCGCTGCAAACGACGTAACGATGAGCGTGCGACGGCACGCTTTTGGACCATAGAGTCAGTAATCGCGCCAGCTCGCGCGCCTCATTGTAATAGCGCCCAAGGGGGCCATCGCTCGTCAGCCGCGCCGAGCCGAAGAAAACGACGGTGTCGCGAATGTTCGCTTGGCGAAAGCGGTGCAGCGGCCCGAGATATTCCGCCAGAATGCGCAGCGGCCGGCCGTCTTCACTCGCCAGAAAGATTTCATCCTCATAAGCGAGTTCAGGAGGGGCCGGTGGGGATTTGGTTGGCGTGGGCATTAGCGCGAGCGCTCGAAATCGATGAAACCGCGCCGGACATCCGTGCGGATCAGTTTGACGCGGCACCGATCGCCCACATCCAAGCCCTCGAATCCTTTGACCACCCTGCCCTCCGCCGTCGGTGCGGAGATCCTGACCCAGGTCCCCTTCTGCGCGGCGCCGGTCACGATGGCCTCGAAACTTTGGCCGATGCGCGCTGCCAATAACAATGCGGCGGCGGACTTGGCCACCTGTCGTTCCACCTTGGCAGCGCTATCCTCCTGCGCCGTACAGTGCTCGGCCAATGAACGTAATTCATCGAGTGAATATACAGGAGGCTGATCCATGAGAACCGACTTGAGCTGCCGCTGCGTCACCAGGTCGGGGAAGCGGCGATTGGGTGCCGTGGAATGAGTGTAGTCGCTCACCGCCAGACCGAAGTGCCCCTCGGAGTCCTGTCCCGGTCCATCGACAATGTATTCGCCACGGCCGAGCAGTTTGATGACACACAGCGACAGGTCAGCGAAGTGCGTCGGATCGGCACGGCGACGTGCGCCAAGGCAGTCATTGAGCGCCGGCGCCGAGGGCTCCGCCGGAACAGACTCGCCGAGCTGCGCGGCCAACGCGACGATCCGGCTCCATTTCTTCGGCGTCCGTAGCACGCGGCGCAGCGATGGCGTGCCCTTGCTCGCGAGGTACCGGGCAGTCACGCCGTTGGCCGCCACCATGAAGTCCTCGATGAGATCACTGGCTCTGTTTTTTGCTTGTGGCCGCAGGTCGCTCAGCGCCCCGCCGTCGAACACCGGCCGAGGCTCAATCGTCTCCAAGGTCAACGCACCGCGCGCCTGGCGCACGGCTCTGAGTGCTTGTGCAGTCCTGTCTTGGGTGCGCAATTGCAGATCCATACCCGCAACCGCACTCAGTCGCGCGGGAACAGGTCCGCGGCCCTCCAGCCAGGCGCCGACACCGTTGTAGGCGAGCTTGGCCTGATTGCAGACCCGGGCGCGGTAGATTTCGGATGCTTCCACGCCACCATCCGCCGTCACCGTCATCTCGACGACCAGGGCGAGACGATCCTGGCCCTCAGCCAGCGAGGTGAGGTTGGTCGACAATTTCTCGGGCAGCATGGGGAAGACCTGCGGAACGGTGTAGACGGAAGTTGTATTGGTGCGCGCATGATCGTCAATCGGCGAACCTGCACGCACGATGGCATCGACGTCGGCGATCGCAACCAATATCTTCACCGTCCCGGCGTCGAGCGGCTGAGCGACCGAAAGCTGATCGAGATCGCGGGAGTCATCGTTGTCGATGGACGCCCACGGCAGTGCGCGCAGATCGCGAATGCCGGCGCCCGTGACCGTAGCTGGGCCGGCTATGGCGTTGGTCTGACTCATGGCGGCAGCGGAGAACTCCGGCAACAAACCACGCTCCAGCATCGCCTGCCGCGCAACGCTCTTCAGCAGTTCCTCGTTGGCTGCGTCCGACGGTTTCATTCGCGCATCATACGGAGAAACAGCGACCATGCACGCACATCCGTAGTGGCCCCGTACCGCTACGCGCAAGTCCTTATGTGCGAAACGAATCGATCGTCGATACTAGGAACGCATGAATCGAATCGGCCACATCTTGGTGATCGTTGATCCTGCGGCG
>CAYRAC010000175.1:0-1748 GCA_964422045.1 uncultured Steroidobacteraceae bacterium | reverse complement strand
CTAGGAACGCATGAATCGAATCGGCCACATCTTGGTGATCGTTGATCCTGCGGCGGTGGGTCGGCAGGCAGCCGTTGACAAGGCCGCCCTCTTGGCTAAATGCCTGAATGCATCGATCGAATTGCTCATTTGCGATATTGCATCGGCGCTCGATGGCTGTCCCGCGACACCGCACCTTGCTACGGCGCCGCCGTCGAAGACCCAGCTCTTGGTTCTGCTCGAGACCTTGGCGGCACCGCTGCGGGCGCAAGGATTTGAAGTCGAGCTGCGAATCATATACGGCAAATCGTTGCCCGACTCGCTGGTCGGCTATCTTCCAGAGTCGAAGGCTGACCTCATCATCAAGGACACTCATCATCACTCGTTCGCCAGGCGGATCTTTCTCAGAAACACGGATTGGTATTTGAGCCGTGCGTGTACGGTACCTCTATTACTTACGAAAGCGAAACCGTGGAACCCGCTCCCCATCATTATGGCGGCAGTCGATCCAAACCATGCCAACCCATGCGCGTCTACAACACTAGATCGTGAGATTCTGTCCTGCGCCGCAACCCTGACGGGGCAGCTGAACGGCGATTTGCACGTCATCCACACGTTTGTCCCAAGCTCGTTCGCCGCGGTCATTGCCGCCGGCGTTCGCAGCCCGACGCCCGACTATTCGGACGCGCTGAAGGCTGAAAATTCCTTCGTATACTCCCAGATGGAGCGGCTGGCGCGTGCGTACGGAGTGGCGCGGGGGCGACTTCATGTCGAGATGGGCGCCCCGGAGGATTGCCTGTCGCACCTGGTCGAGAAATCTTGCGCCGATGTGCTGGTAATCGGCGCCTCGCCGCATGGCCGATGGCATCGGCTGATCGCAGGCAGCACCACGGCAACCATCGTGGACTCGCTGCCCTGCGATATTCTGATCGTCAGAGCTGCCGACGAAACGCAGCCCATCGCCAGTCTGAACGCGGGCGCTGACGAAAAGGTCGCAACGCTACGCGGTGATCGCAGCCCACCTGCGGCTAACCTAGCGAATCGAAAAAGGTGGCTTACCGATGGAACTTGAGGAAGCCATCACCGGCCGTCGATCGGTGCGCGCATTCACGCACGCAGCCGTGGATCCGGTGCTCATCGAAGGGCTGATCCATGCCGCCGTGCAGGCGCCGAGCGCCATGAACCGACAGCCCTGGGTCTTTACCGTGGTTCGCGATCAAGGGGAACTGCATCGCATATCCGAGGAAGCAAAGCAGCATATGCTCGCAACGGTCGATGTGGGCGAAGAGAAGGATCGCCTGCACGCGATGCTGAGCGATCCGAATTTCCACATCTTTTATCACGCACCGGCGCTGATCTTGATTTGCGCACGCGAGGCCGCTCCGTGGGCACTCGAGGACTGTGCGCTGGCGGCGCAAAATCTCATGCTCAAAGCCCATGCCATGGCGCTCGGCACGTGCTGGATTGGTTTTGCGCAAAGCTTCCTCAATACGCCCCGCGGCAAGGACATCCTGCGACTGCCGGCCACCTGCCTTGCCGTTGCGCCTATTATCGTGGGTCACCCAACGCTTGCGGCGCCTCTGGTGCCGCGTAATGCCCCCGAGATTCACTGGTTCGATTGAGATACCCCCCGATACGCATCGGCGATGCTCAGTTCACTACGACACCATCTTGGCGCATGGTTTTATGGATTTTGCCGGATCCTTGAAGTCGGGACAGATAGTCCGCCGTGCCGCGCATATCCCGCTCATCGAAGCTGCGCATGAAGC
>CAYRAC010000174.1:0-7427 GCA_964422045.1 uncultured Steroidobacteraceae bacterium | reverse complement strand
GCGATCTCGCCGGAGCCGGCGCCCGGCGCACCGCCGAGCGGTGCGAAATGCGAACCCGAGGCTCGACGATAGCGCAAGGTGAGAAAAATACCGCGCTCCTGCGCCGCCGGAACCGGCGTCGCGAGCGGCGGCGTCAGCGGCGATTCCACCACCAGCGGCGTCCATGAGCCGACCCGGCTGTCGTAGTACGTCGCCAAGATCTCCCACGCCGGCGTGAGTTGCCAGGTCAACGAGACATTGGCGGATACTCCCGGCGCCGCCTGTCCTTGCACCGCGGCTGCCCAACGCACATTGCCTTCCAAGCCGAGCGCGGTGGTGAATTGTCCGCCGCCGTACGCGGCGAGGCTCAAAATGGTGCTGCTCTGCGCCAGTCCGTTGTACAGAGCCCCGCTGATGCGTTCCACCGATGCCGCCGTGCTGAAGCGCGTGCCCACCGGCGTCGTCCAGTTTTCATTCAGCGTGAGCGTGGCATCGCGGCCTTCGGTGGTATCGGCGTAATCCGCCTGCGCGCGGCCGGTACCCAAGTCATTCACCTGATCCACGTAGCCCTCGAGCGACCAGCTCGTGCCGCCATCGGTACGGCTGGCATTGGCGACGCCGCCGATGCCCCAGTCGCGCGTCAGCTGGTAGCGCGAGTCGCCGGTGAGAAACGTCGTGTTGGTGCCCAGGCCCGACACGGAATGCACTTCGTCGACACCGACGTCCGCCAACCATTGCCGGCTCTGATAGTTGAGCCGGTAGTAACCGCCTTGCATGTCGTTCGAGATCAGCTGGTTGCCCCACGTGAGGTTCGGGTCGATGCGAAACACGCCGGCGTTTTGCAAGAACCGGCCATCGACCATCGAGCCGTCGATCCAGGTGCCGATGCCGTTGGCCTTGCCGTTGACGTCGCCGTCGAGGAGATTGAATTGCAGATGCTGGTTTTGATCGGCGAAGGCAGCGGTCATCAGGCCCGTGGTCGAGGACATCAGCGCGGGCCCGTCGATCACCGGGCCGATCGCGAGATTGACGTCGTGTGCCTCGATGAGCTGGCCGCCGACCGTCCAATGCGATGCCGGCGACCACTCGGCGCCGGCGGTAGCGGTGGAGCCGTCGAGGGTGCGGAAATTGGGCACGACGATTCCGTCATACAGGCCGGGAACTCCGCCGCCCGCGACGATTTGCAACTCCGACGGTCCGCGCCACTCGGTGGTGAGGCCCTGCATCGGCGCCGTCGGCAAGTAAAATCGCTGCTGAATGCGCGCCAAATTGATATCCGGAGAATTCAGATCGCCGAGGCCATTGTCCGCCTGCCAATCGCCGTCGAAGGGCATGCCACGCTGACGCAGCGTGATCACGCCTCCCTGGCCTTGCTCGGCCGGTCCCTGATCGGAGCTGCCGGTACGCAGCGCCGCGTCGAGCGACCAAGCGCCGTACGTGGCCGTTTCCCATTGCGATTTCACGACCACGCCGTCCTCGGTCAGATTGTCGGTAGAACCGCCGCCGCGCGAACTCAAGACGCTCGCGACCGCATCGATCTGCAGCGAACGCGCCAAGCCATCGGTGTCGCTGGTTGCATTGTCGCCCGTGGAAATATCCGGCTTGAGCGAGCCGCCACCGATGTATCGATCTTGATACTCGGGTGCGGCCGGCGGCGCGGCCGCCGCAACCTGCGCGTCGGCGCGCCCCGAGCAGGCGAGTCCGGCCAACCCGCACAGGCCGAACGCGAGCTGGACGGCGAGGTTGGCGCGGCGTTTCATCTGAACTGCTGATTGAGCTCTGTCTTGTGCTTACCCCACTCGAGCGTGCCCTTCACCGTCACCGGGAAGGTGAGAGTCGGGTGATCATCCTTGGGCGTCGAAGGAGTCAAGAACACTTCGCGTTCTTCGTGCGGCAGGATGGGAAAATCCGACGGCGTGAAATCGTAGGCGACGCCCTTGGCATCGGTGCCGGTCAGAAAGCCCGTGACGCGGCCGTGCGCAGTGCCGGCATTGTGGACGCGCAAAATCGGTATCTGCTGACCGTTCAAGACTGCGACCTTCGGCCCGAGCACCTCGAGTTCGGGCGCACCATCGCCCACCGTCAAGTACACGATCACGCCGATTCGCCCGGTCACCGGCATGTCCAGGCCCTGCGTGCGCGCGATCGACGGGTCGGCGCCTTCGATCATGATGGCGAATCGACACTCGCCGGCCGGCGCATCCGCCGGCACGTTGACTTCGAAGCGATAGCGCATGGTCCCGCCGCCGGGCACCACGATGTCGGGCCGCTCGATCGCGACCCACGGCCGGCAGCTATCCGCTTGCAGCGCATCCTTGAAATTCACGCTGAAGTCCGGCGAGAAAGTCCAATCCGCGGTGTGCACCAAATAGTGAGCGGGCGCGGTCGACCGATTGCTCACCTCGATCACGCTGCGCACGGTTTTTCCGGACTGCGAGACGAGTTCGAAGCGCGGCGGCGACACCAACGCCGCGAAGCCTTGCGCATGCACGGCAGGCGCGGCGGCAGCCGCGAGCAGCGACAGAGAAAATACAAGTCCTCGCATGATCAATCCTCATCCGTCTCGAAATGAAAGGTCACCGGGAAAGGCCGCCGTACCAGCGAGCCATCCACGCTGTACTGCACGTTGAGCGTGTCCTCCAAGAATGGCGCGGTGATCGGACCGGCGTAGAGCAGCACGCGATTGCCGGAGCGCAGCTGCCCAGGAATGAAACGCCCCTGCGTCAGCCAGGAAATCGCAAGCGGCCCCGGCTGCTGCGCCGGCAAGTTCAAATAAATGCGCAGCGAGCGATGCAGCCAGGGCATCACATTGAGCCGCACGCGAATCGTCGATGTGCCGAGCATCAGGTTGTCGGTGCCCGAACGCGACGGCACCACGCTCTTCCAATGCAAACTCACCGAAGGTTCGAGCGACTGTGTGCCCGAGTCATCGATCTGAATGGTCTTGGCGTGAGCCTGCGGCCCCCAGATTATGGAGAATGCGCAGGCCAAAAAAAAAGCCGACAGCGGCGTCCCGCGGCGCTGCGCGTTCACGGCGCACTCAGCGTGTAGCGGACCACGCCGGTAAACGTGCCGGCCGGCGGAATGGAGTTGTTCAAATAAGAGAACGTCCAGCAGCTCTCGTTCCAGGTATTGCTCGCCATCGAACCCACGTTCTGCACGCCGCCATTGACGAACGTGCCCGCAGGAAAGGGCTCGGCGCCGCTGTCGCCGTTGCCGCTCGAGGTCCATTGAATCTTGGAGAACGGCAGCGTATCGCCGGTCGTGTCGGTCAATGCGGCAGGCACGGTGGCGGTGACCAGCGCCGCGGTCGTGGTGCCGCCCGTGGTGCGATAGAAGCCGCCGATGTACACCTGGCCCGGAACGCTGCAGTAGATATAGTTATCCCAAAAACTCTGCGTCTGCGTGCTGTTGGTCGTCATCGCCTGTGCGGCGCCGGTCCCTACCGCGCTCGCGGCCACCGTGGCGGACACCGTGTTGATGGTGGTGTTGTTGGCCGGCTGACCGCCGTTGATGTACGGCGGATTGGTGAACGTGCCGACGCCGACTTGCAGATACACGGTCTGAGGCGAAGCCGCGCTCAGCGTCGCCGTGTAGGCAGAGGCGGCGCTCGACAGCGCGCCCAAGAGAGCTGCGCCGACCATTCGGCGCAGCTTCGGTCTCTCGAATCGCACATGGCGTGCCGGCGATGCAGGGTTGCCGCGCATGGAAATGCCGTGTGCTTGCGGGAATTACGGCATCGTTGCCGTGTAAACCACGCGGCTGTTGCCGGTGTTGACACCGCCGTACGTACCGGCCGGCACGTTGGCAGCGTTGGCGTAGCTGTAGGTCCACTTCGCGTCTTGCACGATCAGTTTGGTGGCCGGCGCGGTGAGAACCACGTTCGAGCTCGTGCCGTTCGACAACGTCGGCGCCGGCAGCGCAGTGGTCGATGTCAGGGTGGTTGCCGCCGTCGTGATCTGCGTGAACGGAATGGTGTCGGTCGTGGTATCGGTGAGCGCGCCCGACGCCGTGGCGTTCAACGTGACGTTGCCGCTGTTGCTGACGATGGCCGCGGTTTCGACACCGCCGGTGAGATCGCCGCCCGTACCGGCGACGGCGGTGCCGTTGCCGACGGTGCCGGCGGCCGGAGTGAAGGTGATCAGATCAATGGTGTTGACGGACGTCAGCGCCCCGGTCGTATAGGCAGAGCCGGTGCCGACGCGCAAGTACAGAACTTTCGGAATCACAATGGAAAAATCCAGGTGGGCAGTCGCGCCGGGTGAAGCGGTCGCGGCTCCCGTCTGAACATTAGATTCAGAGAACGCCAGGAGCGGAAGCGTCAGTGCTCCTGCGCCCAACAAACTCTTCAAGGCGATCGATACTTTCATGTCTGCTTCCTGTGCTGTGAGAAATTCATGCGCCTGTATGCGCGGGGCCAATACTAGGGATTTACCTTAATGGCACGTTGAACCAGTTCGCAGTTCGCTTCGCGCGCCTTCAAGATCCACGCGCGGCGGCCGATAACCCCTGGTTTTTGTGCGCCAGTTCGCACAAAAGCGCGTGCGCGAGCGCGTGTGACGCGCGGCACGGCGCACTCGACACGCGGCATGAGGAGGCGCGTCGGCGCCTTAGGGCATCGAGGCGGTACAGATGACGGGGCGGCTCTTCGGCAGCGTGCAATCCGCATCTTGCGCGATCACCTTGCCCGCCGAGGCTCGCAGGATGACGTGGCTGCCTAAGTGCGCCGCGCTCTCGGGCGCGGTCGCGCTCAAGGTCACGTTGCGGCTATTGCTCATGATCGACACCTTGTCGGCGGCGCCCGAACGCAGGTAAAGCACTTCGGGAATCACGATCTTGAAGTCCACGTGAGCTTGAGCGCTCAGTGCGGCGCCGGGCGCTGTGCTCTGCAGGTGCGAATCCGCCGCCGCCATCAACGGCAGCAGAGCGGCGACGCTCAACAGGCCGTTGAACGCAGTGCATTTCAAGAGCGGGTTGCGTGGCGTCACCTGGACCGTATCGACCTTGAACGCCGGTACTTTAATGATTATCTCTAGCGACGCGCATGAGCGGGCAGCGTTACGCTTCTGACATATTCCAAAAGCGAGGGGATCATGAGTGCACGTCTTACGTTACCGCTGTGCGCGATGTTGTCGGCGTTGGCCGCGGCGAATCCGAGCGCGTCGGCCGACAGCGCCACAGAATTATCGGCCATCGTGGTCACGGCGACGCGCGTTCCGGAATCGAGCTTCGATCTGCCGGTGTCCGTCGATCGTATCGAACGCTCCGCGATTGCCGTAGGCCAGCTTGAAGTCAATCTATCGGAGTCGCTGCTCGCGGTGCCCGGCGTATCGGCACAGAGCCGGCAGAATTACGCGCAAGACCTGCAGCTCTCGGTGCGCGGATTCGGCGCGCGCTCGAGTTTCGGCGTACGCGGAATCCGGCTTTACTCCGACGGCATTCCGGGCACGATGCCGGACGGCCAAGGCCAATTCTCGCAATTCGATTTGGGCTCGGCGGATCATATCGAAGTCTTGCGTGGCCCATTCTCGGCGTTGTACGGCAATTCATCGGGAGGTGTGATCGCGGTGTTCACCGAAGATGCGAAGCCGGGGCATCTCGTCGAGGGCAGCGCCGACTACGGCACCTTCAACACGCAGCGCTACTTGCTGAAAACCACGGGCGACGATGGCGTAGTCAACTATGTGATCGACGCGGCGCATTTTCAAACCGACGGGTATCGCGAGCACAGCAATGCGGAGCGCGACAACTTCAATGCCAAGATGCACTTCGCCACCAGCGAAACGGCGCACTTGTCGGTCATCGCCAATGTGGTCGAGACGCCGAGCGTTCAGGATCCGCTCGGCCTGACCCGCGCGCAACTCGCCGCGGATCCGCGCCAGGCCGGAGTCGGCGCAATCCAGTACAACACCCGCAAGTCTCTCGATCAGGAGCAGCTCGGCGCCGTCTACGAGGATAAATTGAGCGCCAACGACGACTTGTCGGCGACGCTGTATACCGGGCACCGCGCCACGACTCAGTTTCAAGCCATCCCGCAAATCACCCAACAAAAGGCGCCGCTCTATCCGGGCGGAGTCATCGATTTGGACCGGGCGTTCTGGGGCTTCGATGCGCACCTGACGGACACGCGGCAAATCTACGGCTCGCCGCTGCAGGTGGTCGCGGGATTCAACTACGATGATCTGGCGGAAGCTCGCAAAGGGTATCTCAATTACAGCGGCGCGCAGTTGGGCGTCGAGGGCGCGCTGCGCCGCGACGAATCGAATCATGTATATGACATCGATCAATACGTGCAGGCGCAATGGGATCCGGACGCGCGCTGGCGATTGATCGCAGGCCTGCGCAACAACTTAGTCGAGGTGAGTTCTCACGGCCACCTCCCCGTGCTCGACGATGCCGACAGCAGCGTGCGTTACTCTGCGGTGAATCCGGTCGCCGGCGTCACGTTCCGCGCGAATTCGCTGCTCAACGTGTACGGCTCCTATGGCAAGGGCTTCGAAACGCCGACCTTGAACGATCTAGCCTATCGCTCGGTCGACGGCAGCTTGCCCGGGCTCAACTTTGGATTGAAGCCGGCGCGCAGCGACAATTTCGAAGCCGGCCTCAAGGCCGCAAGCGGGCCGGTGCGTGCCGAGCTCGCCGCGTTTTACGTGAAGACGGAGAATGAGCTCGCCGTCCTGCAGAACTCGGGCGGCAGGACGGTCTCGCAAAACATCGGCGAGACCAATCGGCGCGGCATGGAGTTGAGCGTGGACGGCAACTTCAATGGCGGTTTCAGCGCGCGCCTCGCGTATACCTATATTCGCGCCGTGGTCGGCCAAGCCTATGCGACCTGCGTGGCGGCCCCCTGCAATCCTCTCGCCCCGGGGCCGCTGCCCGCCAATTACCAGACCGTGGCGGCCGGCAGCTATTTGCCCGCCGTACCGAGGAATTCCCTATACGCAGGGTTCACCTGGAGCTATGCGCCGCTCGGCTTCAACACGACGCTCGAGACGCTCGGGCGTGCGCGGATCTACGCGGATGACCGCAACTCCGCATCTGCGGCCGGCTACTGGGTGGTCAATTGGCGCGCCGGCTTTGCGCAGGAAACGAGACATTGGCGGTTTAGCGAGTTCGCGCGCCTTGATAACGTGGCTAACCGGGCCTATGTTGGATCTGTGATCGTCAATGAGACGAATTCCCGATTCTTCGAGCCCGCGCCGGGGCGGACAGCCTACATTATGTTCAATGCGGCATTGCGGAATTAAGCCTTGCCCATGTGCACCGAACAGCTTGAACCGCGTTACATACACTGGGTCTCATTCTTTACGGTGTGAGCGATAAAGGAAAGGTGGCGGTTATGAGCATGAAGTTCAAAAGCTGGGTTCTCGCGGCCGGTGCGCTTGGATCGATTCTCCTGGGTGCTGCGCCCGCAATGGCGGAAGGCCATGGCGGCGGCGGCGGCCATG
>CAYRAC010000173.1:0-7437 GCA_964422045.1 uncultured Steroidobacteraceae bacterium | reverse complement strand
CCGAGGAGATGGCCAAGCAGCGTTCCGTGTTCGTCGGCGGGGCGGTGGCGCGCAAGGTTCCCGAGGCACAGGCCACGCGCATTTTCGATTTGCTGGAAAAATTCGCGGGTTACGGATTCAATAAGTCGCACTCCGCGGCGTACGCATTGCTGTCGTATCAGACTGCATGGCTCAAAGCGCATTACCCCGCCGCATTCATGGCGGCGGTGCTGTCTTCGGACATGGATAAAACCGACAAGGTGGTCACGCTGATCGATGAATGCGCGGGCATGGAACTCACCGTACATCCGCCCGATGTGAACGAATCGGTCTACGCGTTTAAAGTGTCGGGGCCGATGAGCATTCGCTTTGGGCTGGGCGCCATCAAGGGTGTGGGCGCATCGGCCGTCGAAGCCATCATCGAGGAGCGCGGCGCCCACGGGCCCTTCGATAGTCTGACGGACTTATGCCGGCGCATCGATCTGCAGAGGGTCAATCGTCGTGTATTCGACGCGTTGATTCGCTCGGGAAGTCTCGATCGGATCGGCCCCAATCGCGCGACCTTGACCGCTGAGCTCGATCGCGCGATGCATGCGGGCGAACAGAATTCGCGTGCCATGAGCGTCGGGCAGGTGGATTTGTTCGGCTTGAGCGCGGCCCCCGACAGCGCCGTCGCGGACTGGAGCGAAGCACAGCGCCTGGCGGGCGAGCGCGAAACGCTCGGCCTGTTCTTGAGCGGACACCCGATCACTCCCTACGAACCTGATTTGAAATTCCTGGGCGTGGCGCGGCTCGCCGATGTCGGCGGCCCCAAACCCGCGGCGCCCGTCGAAGGCATGCGCAGCTGGTCGGCCGGCAAGCCGGCCACCGTCGCAGGTTTAGTGCTCGAGATCCGCCGCCGTCCGAACCGCGTGACATTGATCCTTGACGATCGCAGCGCGCGTCTCGAAGTCAGTCTGTATGAGGAGGTTTATCAGCAGCACCGCGACATCATCGTCAAGGACGCGATTCTGATCATCGACGGCACGTTGCGTTTCGACGATTTCATCGAAGCGTGGCGCTTGCAGGCGAAGTCGCTGATGGATATCGACCGCGCCCGCGAGCGCTTTGCGCGCCGATTATGGCTCAAGTGGCCCGACGAATTCGACGGTCCGCAGGGTATGAATCGATTCGAGCAGATGCTGAAACCCCATCTGCGTGGTCCGTGCGGCGTCAGCGTGTCGGTCAACCGCTCCGACTATACTGGGCGCCTGAATTTGGCTGACAACTGGTCGGTGCACGCATCGCGAACGCTGCTCGATAAGTTAACGGACGTGGTGGGTCGCGACGGTTGGTATTTAGTGTATGGTCCGCGTAATGATGTTCGCGGCGAGGAAACGTCTTCATGGCAATGAATTTTCTGGAATTTGAGCAGCCAATCGCGGAGCTCGAGGCGAAGATCGAGGAGTTGAAATTCCTGGGCGCGGACGCGAGCGTGAATATCAACGAGGAAATCAAACGCCTGCAATCGAAGAGCCGGGCGCTCACCCATAGCATTTTCGCCAACCTCTCGCCTTGGCAAATCACTCAATTGGCGCGCCATCCGCAGCGTCCGTATACGCTCGACTATGTATCGATGATTTTCACCGATTGGCACGAACTGCACGGCGATCGAATGTACGGCGACGATCTGGCAATCGTCGGCGGCTTGGCGCGCATCGAGGCAATACCGGTGATGCTGATCGGTCAGCAGAAGGGCCGCGATACCAAGGAGCGGGTGCGGCGCAACTATGGCATGCCAAAACCCGAAGGCTATCGCAAGGCATTGCGGCTGATGAAAATGGCGGAACGGTTCCGCATTCCGGTCGTCACGCTGATCGATACGCCGGGCGCTTACCCCGGAATCGGCTCCGAAGAGCGCGGCCAGAGCGAGGCCATTGCACGCAACTTGTTCGAAATGTCCAATTTGGCGGCGCCGGTATTGAGCGTGGTCATCGGCGAAGGTGGATCGGGAGGCGCGCTCGCCATCGGCGTGTGCGATCGGCTGATCATGCTGCAATTCAGCGTGTATTCGGTTATTTCCCCTGAAAGCTGCGCGTCCATTTTGTGGAAGAGCACGGAGAAAAAAGAGATCGCGGCGGATGCCATGGGCGGTACGGCGGAGCGGCTCAAGAAGCTGGGTCTGGTGGACGAAGTTCTAAAGGAGCCGCATGGCGGGGCGCATCGCGATCCGCAGGCCATGGCGGAAACCGTCAAGCAAAGCATCGTGAAGAATTTGGCCGAGCTCTGCAATCAACCGGTGACTCAACTGCTCGATGCGCGGCAGGCGCGGCTGCGCGAATTCGGTGCGTTCCGAGACGCATAGCGCCAGCTTCTCTCTGCGCGCGGTCCTTGACGCCCATCTTCCGGCAGGCGTCACCGCATTGGTGGTGGGCTTGAGCGGCGGTGCGGATTCGGCCGCACTGTTGGTCCTTGCCGCGGCACTGGGCGCCGAATTTCGCGGTCGCTTGCGGGCCGTGCACATCGATCACGGCTTGCAGAGCGCGGCGGCGTCGTTTCGCGAAGCCTGTACGGCGGCGTGCACGGCGCTCGCCATTCCTCTGTCGATCATACCCGTGAGATTGGAGCCGGACGGAAGCTCGGTCGAGGCGGCGGCGCGCGATGCGCGCTATGCCGCGCTCGAGGCGCAGCTGCGTCCCGGCGAGTGTCTCTTGACCGCGCATCATCGCGAGGATCAGGCCGAAACGCTGCTGCTGCAAGCCTTGCGCGGCGCAGGCCTCAGGGGCATGTCGGCCATGCCCATCTGCCGCCCGTTCGGCCGCGGTTGGCATTTGCGGCCGCTGTTGGAGGTATCGCAGTGCGAGCTTCTCAAGCACGGCGCGAGCCTGCAAGGCGCCTATTTTCTGGATCCGATGAACCACGACCTCAGAATCGATCGCAGCTATTTGCGGCAGCAGATTTGGCCGTCGCTCAAGGCGCGCTGGCCGGGCGCGGCGAACGCACTGTCGCGAAGTGCGCGACACGCGGCGCAGGCGCAACTGCTGTTGGATCGCGCGGCGGCCGTTGAGCTCGCGCGGCTGCGCGACGGCGACGCGCTCTCGTTGCAAGGCTTGCGAGCATTGGATTCGCAGCAGCAGATCAATGTGCTGCGTTTCTGGCTGAACGCTGCGGGTGTCGAGGCGCCGCCGACCTCGCGGCTGCTCGAGGCGCTGCGGCAAATCTTCGATGCAGACATGGATCATTTGCCTTGCATCGCCTGGGGGCGCCATGCGTTGCGGCGCTATCGACAGCGGATTTTTCTTACCGCGAGTCATCCGCCGCAGCTTCTCGGCACACTTGAGTGGCCGCGAGCGGCCGGATCCGCGGTCGATCTTGGCCCCGGGTTGGGAGCATTGAAGTGGGTGTCGCAAAATGGCGGCATCGACGTGCCGCGCTTGCCTGCGACCTTGTCGGTGCGGCGGCGCCAAGGAGGCGAGACGCTCAAGCCCGCAGCGCAAGCCAAGACCACGAGCGTGCAGCACTTGTGTCAGCTGCAGGGCGTGCTGCCGTGGATGCGCGACGCCTTGCCGCTGGTGTTCGCCGGAGATGTCTTGATCGCAGTCGGCGACTTGTGGCTGGATGCGCGTTGGTGCGCGGCTCCCTCGCAGCCGGGTGCAGCGATCGTATGGGAGCGTGCGCCGATTATTGGTTAAGTTGATTGTCGCAAGGCCCATGTTCTGCTAACCTGAATTCCCGTCGAATTCACATTGTTCCTTTTTGGCTTTGGTTTGTGCTCTCGCGATGTGAACGCGTGAGAACTGACCTTATCGGCGGTGACCACATGACTCGATTCGTATTCGTCACCGGCGGCGTCGTTTCCTCGCTCGGTAAGGGCATTGCGTCCGCTTCGCTCGGCGCAATTCTCGAGGCGCGCGGCCTGAAAATCAGCATGGTCAAGCTTGATCCCTATATCAATGTGGATCCGGGCACCATGAGCCCATTTCAACACGGCGAGGTGTTCGTGACCGCCGATGGGACCGAAGCGGACCTCGATCTCGGTCACTACGAGCGCTTTGTACGCATGGTCGCCGGACGCAACAGTAATTTTACGACCGGGCGAATCTACGAACGAGTCATTGCCAAGGAGCGGCGCGGCGATTATCTGGGTGCGACGGTTCAGGTAATCCCGCACATCACCGATGAGATCAAATACCGCGTGCGCATGGGCGCGGGCGATGCGGATGTGTGCATGGTCGAGGTCGGCGGCACGGTCGGTGACATCGAATCCCTGCCGTTTCTCGAAGCGATCCGCCAAATGGGCGTCGAGCTCGGGCGTAACCGCGTACTTTACATGCACCTCACATTGGTGCCGATCGTCGGAGGATCCGGCGAGATCAAAACCAAACCCACGCAGCATTCGGTCAAAGAACTGCGCGGCATCGGCATCCAGCCCGACATTCTGTTATGCCGCTGCGCGCATTCGCTGCCGGATGAACAGCGCCGCAAGATCGCGCTGTTTACGAATGTCGAAGAGCGCGCCGTGATTTCCGGCGTCGACTCAGACGACATCTACAAAATTCCGATGCTGCTGCACGAAGAGGGGCTGGACGACATCGTGGTCGATAAGCTGCGCCTGGACGCGCCGCCCACGGATCTGCCGGAGTGGCGCGCAGTGGTTGCGGCGAAGCAAAATCCCGAGGCCGTGATCGACATCGGTATGGTCGGCAAGTATGTACAAATTCGCGACTCGTACATTTCATTGAATGAAGCCCTGATGCATGGCGGCATCAAGACGCGCACGCGGGTCAACATTCATTATTTCGAGTCCCAGGACATCGAGCGCCTGGGGCCCGCGGCGTTGCAGAATATGGATGCGATTCTGGTGCCGGGCGGGTTCGGCGACCGCGGCATCGAGGGCAAGATTCAAGCGATCCGGTTTGCGCGCGAAAACCGCATTCCGTATCTCGGCATCTGTCTCGGGATGCAACTCGCCATCATCGAATACGCGCGCAATGTGCTGGCATTGAAGGGCGCGAACAGCACCGAGTTCGATCGCGCGACCCATCACCCCGTGATCGCTCTGATCACCGAATGGCAGGATCTGGCGCGCGGCCAGCAGGTGCGCGATGAGAAATCCGATCTCGGCGGCAGCATGCGGCTCGGCGCGCAGGAGGCCAAGCTCGTACCGGGCTCGCTGGCGCATGCGCTGTACGGCAAGGAATCGATATTCGAGAGGCACCGCCACCGCTATGAATTCAACAATCACTATCTCGCCGAATTGGCGGCGGCCGGTTTGAGCTTTTCGGGTTTTTCGGCGGACGGTCTGGTGGAGTTCATCGAAGTGCGCGCCCACCCTTGGTTCGTCGCCAGCCAGTTTCACCCGGAATTCACCTCTACGCCGCGCGATGGACATCCGCTGTTCACGGGGTTCGTGCGGGCGGCGCGCGAATATCGCGCCGCATTGCAGCCCGGACGCGCGACCGCATGAAACTGGCCGCCTTCGAGGTCGGCGCGGAGCAACCGTTTTTCTTGATCGCCGGTCCTTGCGTCATCGAAAGCGAAGCCCTGGTCATCGATGTGGCGGGGCGTTTGAAGGAGATGACCGGCCGTCTCGCTATCCCGTTCATTTTCAAGGCGTCGTTCGATAAGGCAAACCGTTCCTCCCGCTCGAGCTTCCGCGGTCCCGGAGTCGAGGGTGGCTTGAAGGTGCTGGCCCGGGTGCGCGAGCAGATCAAAGTTCCGGTGTTGACCGATGTGCATGAAGACACACCGCTCGCGGAAGTGGCCGCGGTCGTGGATGTCCTGCAGACGCCGGCGTTTCTGTGCCGGCAAACCAATTTCATCGTCGCTGTCGCATCGCAGGGTAAGCCGGTGAACATCAAAAAAGGCCAGTTCCTCTCTCCTTGGGAGATGCAGAACGTGGTCGACAAGGCTCGTTCCACCGGCAATCTTGAGATCATGGTGTGCGAACGCGGATTCTCCTTCGGCTACAATAATCTGGTTGCCGACATGCGCTCGCTCGCCATCATGCGCGGCACCGGGTGCCCGGTGGTGTTTGACGCCACGCACTCGGTGCAACTGCCCGGCGGCAAAGGCGATGTGTCGGGCGGACAGCGCGAGTTCGTTCCGGTGTTGGCGCGCGCCGCGGTCGCCGCGGGCGTCGCCGGGGTCTTCATGGAAACGCATCCCGATCCGGCGAAGGCGCTCTCGGATGGGCCCAACGCCTGGCCCCTGAAGCGAATGGAATCACTCTTGGGCACGCTCAAGGAATTGGATCGCTCGGTGAAAAAACAACCTTTCGAGGAAGACCTGCTATGAGTCGTATCGTCGAGATTCGCGGCCGCCAGATCATCGACTCGCGCGGCAATCCCACCGTCGAAGCCGACGTGGTCCTGCACTCCGGCGTCGTCGGCCGGGCGGCCGTGCCATCCGGCGCGTCGACCGGATCGCGCGAGGCGGTGGAATTGCGCGACGGCGACAAAAAAAAATATGGCGGCAAGGGCGTGCTCACAGCAGTCGCGCATGTCAACGGCGCGCTGCGCGATTTGCTCGTGGGCTACGACGCCCAGGACCAACGCGGCCTCGATGCAAGAATGATCAAAGCCGACGGCACGGACTTCAAGTCCAATCTGGGGGCGAACGCCCTGTTGGCCGTGTCGTTGGCGGCGGCGCATGCGGCGGCGCGCGATAAGGGCGTCCCGCTATACCGGCACCTGGCCGGCTCCGGCGATCTCACGCTGCCCGTGCCGATGATGAACATCATCAACGGCGGCGCACACGCCGACAACAGCATCGACATTCAGGAATTCATGATATTACCGATCGGCGCGCCGTCATTCTCGGAGGCCGTGCGTTACGGCGCCGAAGTCTTTCACAGCCTGAAAAAAGTGCTGCATGCTGCGGGACTCAACACGGCGGTCGGTGATGAAGGCGGCTTCGCACCTGATTTACCGTCGAATGAGGCTGCCCTGACGACCATATTGGAAGCCATCGACCGGGCGGGTTACCGCGCCGGCAAGGACATCTATCTCGGCCTCGATGTGGCCAGTTCGGAGTTCTTCAAGGACGGTGTCTATACGCTCGAATCCGAGGGCCGGCATTTTACCGCGGCGGAGTTCACCGATTACCTGGCGAATCTCGCCGGCAAATATCCGATCGTGACCATCGAGGATGGCATGAGCGAAGGTGACTGGGACGGTTGGGGGATACTCACCAAGAAGTTGGGATCCAAACTGCAGCTGGTGGGCGATGATCTGTTCGTGACCAATACGAAGATTTTCGCAGAGGGCATCGCGAAAAAGATTGCCAATGCAATTCTCATCAAGCCGAATCAGATCGGTACATTGACCGAGACATTGGCGGCCATCGATATGGCGCACGCGGCCCAATATGCCGCGGTGGTATCGCACCGCTCGGGCGAAACCGAGGACTCGACCATTGCCGACATCGCCGCCGCGACCACGGCCACGCAGATCAAGACCGGCTCGATGTCGCGCTCCG
>CAYRAC010000172.1:0-7495 GCA_964422045.1 uncultured Steroidobacteraceae bacterium | reverse complement strand
AGCCGAAACCGCAGGAAAAGACCAAGCAGGAGCCGCCGCCATCGATCCGCATCGGCTCCTTCAGAGTCAGCAAAGGATTGGTGACCTACGATGACCGCAGCCGGCCATCCGCGTTCGCGGCGCGCCTGGAGCCGATCGATTTTGATTTGACCAACTTCACCACCGGCGTCGACGGCGGCAGATTCACGTTCAGCGCCGCATCGAAATTGGGCGAACGCGTGGAGTGGCATGGGCACGTCGCGGTACAGCCGATCGAGTCCGACGGCGAGTTTCAAATCGACGGGCTGCAGGCGCACACGATCTGGGCTTACCTGGAGGACCGTCTCAATTTTCTGGTGAATTCCGGCAGCATCGATCTTAATGCAACCTACAAGTTTTCGCTGCGCGATGCGCTGGATTTGCAGGCAACGGTCGCTAAAATCGCGGTCAACAATCTTGCCGTGCGGCCCAAAGACTCGGACAGCGATTGGATCAGCGTGCCCTCGCTTATCTTGAGCGGGACCACCGTGGATCTGGCCAAACGCCAGGCTCATAGTGATTCGCTGGCGCTCACCGGCGTCAAGCTTCTGACCTGGCTTGAGCCGGACGGCTCGCTCAATTTGCTCAAGCTCGCGCAGCCACCAGGCAGCGGGTCAGCGGCGCCGGCCTCGACACCCGCAACGACGGCCGGCACGGGCGCGCCAGCGGCCGCGAGCGGCGCCGCTGCGACCGCGACGGCTCCCGCCTGGACGTTCGAGCTGCGGGAGTTCGCATTGCACGATGCGAACATCTCGGCCGAAGATCGCAGCACCTCGCCGCCGGCAAAAGTGGTGCTCGCGCCGCTCAATCTCAAGGTGGACGGCGCGAGCCTGGACCTTGCCAAGCCGGTAAGCGTCAACTTCGATGCGCGCATCAACGACGCGGGTTCCGTGTCGATTGGCGGCGAGGTTACGCCGCAGCCCTTATCCGCCGACGCGGCGGTGAAGCTCGATGGCGTCGAGCTCAAAGCGATTCAGCCCTATATCCAGCAGCATACTTCCATGACGCTGCTTTCCGGCCGTCTGAGTGGCGACACCAAGGTGCACTACGGAGCCAAGAAACCGGCGTTGCAACTGACCGGCAGCGTCAGCGTCGCCGATCTGCACACCGTCGACAACGCGCTGCACGATGACTTCATCAACTGGGAGCGCCTCGACGTGTCGGGCATCAATTTCCAGCACGATCCCGATCGGTTGGACATCGAACAAGTCATGGCGCGCAAACTCTACGCACGCGTCATCATCGAGCCGGACACGAGCTTGAATGTGAAGCGGGTGTTGGCCGGACCGGGTGCGACGGTGATCGCGCCGGCGCCGCCGGGCGGCGCCCAGCAAGTCGCAACCGCCCCGGTACATCCTGAGCCGGCAGCGTCGAAACATCCGGGCAAGAAGCCCTCCCAAAGCGCGCTTGCCGCGGCGCCCGCGGCCGCGCCGATGCCCATGGCCATCAACAAAATCGTGTTGCACGCCAGCCAGGCGAATTTCGCCGACTTGTCCGTACAGCCGAATTTTTCGACGGGTATTCAAAGCATCGAGGGCACCGTGATCGGTCTGTCGTCAAAGACGAATTCGCGCGCAAAAGTCGATATACACGGTGCCGTGGACACGTTTTCCCCGGTCGCGATCACCGGCCAAGTCAACGTCCTGAGCGCAACGCTGTTCACCGATCTGAGCTTGAGCTTCCGCAATATGGAGCTCAGTACATTCAATCCCTATTCGGGGAAATTTGCCGGCTACAACATCACCAAGGGAAAACTCACCACCGAACTGCATTACAAAGTGGACGGCCGCAAGCTCGACGCGCAACACCACATCATCGTCGATCAACTTGAATTCGGCGACAAGACGGCGAGCAAGGACGCGGTGTCGCTGCCGATCAAATTGGCGGTCGCGCTGCTCAAGGACCGCAACGGAGTCATCGATCTCAATATTCCGGTGGCCGGTACCTTGGATGACCCGACGTTTCGGCTTGGACCCATCATTTGGAAGGTGTTCGTCAACATTCTCGAGAAGGCGGTCACCGCGCCGTTTGCGTTGCTTGGCGCGTTGTTCGGCGGTGGCCAGGATTTGCAGTTCATCGATTTTCGGCCGGGAGGGGCCGATTTGGATTCCGCCGCCGCCGATAAAGCCAAAGCGATCGTGAAGGCGCTGAATGAGCGGCCGCAGCTCAAGATCGAGGTGCCGATTGCGTGGGTGAGCGAACTCGATCGCCCGGCGTTGGTCGAGGCGCAATTCACGGCGCAAATCCAGGACGCGCAGACCGGGAAGGCCGGCAAGAAGAAATCGACGGCGCCGGCTGCCGACTATGCGCAGCTCGATGAAGCGACCAAGGTCGAATTACTGGCGCAACTGTACGCAAAGGATCTCGGCGCCGAGCCGAAATATCCGGACGCCGTCCTAAGCATCAAGACGAAGCCCGAACTCGCGGCGGCCAAGGCTGATTTCCTCAGCCACGCCGTGCATGAATACATTGCGGTGACCGATGCCGATCTCACCAACCTGGGGCAACAGCGCGCGATGGCAATACAGCAATTGTTGCTGACGGATACTCAGCTGGATCCGGCGCGGGTTTTCTTGGTCGCCAACGACAAAGCGAAGAACCAAGACGGAAGGGTGCGCCTGGAAATGACGTTGAAGTAATGCGGCCGCGCTTCATTTGAACGCATGCGATTCTCGATGGCGCCCGAAATCGGTGCAAGGATGCCGCAGGAGCATGCGATCAAAGCGCTAACCCGCTGATCGCGTTCGGGTCTTCATCCATGGCACAAGTGGTGCTTGCACATCAGCCTCCAAGGACCGGGCAAGGTACGACATTCGATGAAGCTCATTACGGCAATTATCAAACCCTTCAAACTCGACGATGTGCGGGCTGCCGTCAGCGAGGTGGGAGTACAAGGCGTCACGGTAACCGAGGTCCGCGGCTTCGGCCGTCAGCGCGGCCATACGGAGATTTATCGCGGAGCCGAATACGCCGTTGAGTTCGTGCCGAAGACGAAGATAGAAATTGCGGTTGAAGATGCACTGGTCGATCAGGTCGTCGAGGCGATTAGCAAGGCTGCGCAGACCGGCAAAGTCGGGGACGGCAAGGTATTCGTCTTCGAACTCGCCCAGGTGGTACGTATTCGAACAGGCGAGCGGGACGCGAGCGCCATCTGAAATTCATAGGGGGATTTGCTTCGATGAGTAAACTGTCTCGATCGCTGTTTCTATTGGCCCTGCTGTCGCAGGCCGCGTGGGCGGACGCGCCGACCGAACCCGTGTTGATCGGCGTGGATAAGATCAGCGCCGGCGATACCGCCTGGATGCTGACTTCCACGGCGTTGGTGCTGATGATGTCGATACCGGGTCTGGCACTGTTCTACGGCGGCATGGTGCGCAAGAAGAACGTGCTGGCAACGTTGATGCAGACCTTTGCAATCGTTTGCATGGTGACCATACTTTGGTGGGTGATCGGCTACTCGTGGGCGTTCACACCGGGCGGGCGGTTTTTGGGCGGTTCGAGCCGCGCCTTCTTCAACGGCATGAGCTTCATGCACGATCCGGTCAATCAGTTGTCCGTGTCACATCTGGCGTTGACTATTCCCGAGACCGTCTATGCGATGTTCCAGCTGACATTTGCGGCCATTACTCCGGCGCTGATTGCCGGCGCGTTTGCCGACCGCATGAAATTCTCCGCGATGCTGGTGTTCATGGCCGCGTGGTCTTTGCTGGTGTATGCGCCGATTGCCCATATGGTTTGGGAACCGACCGGTTGGCTCAGCAAGGCAGGGGTGCTCGACTACGCCGGCGGCACCGTGGTGCATATCAACGCGGGCGTTGCCGGTCTTGCCAGCTGCCTGGTGCTCGGCAAGCGCTTGGGCTACGGGCGAGAGGCGATGGCGCCTCACAACCTCACGCTCACTCTGATCGGCGCCTCGTTACTGTGGGTGGGCTGGTTCGGATTCAACGCCGGCTCCGCGGGCGCTGCCGACGGTCGCGCCGGCATGGCGATGCTCGTGACGCAAATGGCGACCGCGGCGGCTGCGCTCGCGTGGATGACGGCCGAATGGGTGAGTCGGGGAAAACCAAGCGTGCTTGGGATCGCTTCCGGTGCCGTTGCCGGCTTGGTCGCCGTCACGCCGGCTTCGGGTTTCGTCGGGCCGAGCGCGGCCGTGGTCATCGGCGTCATCGCGGGAGTCGTGTGCTTCATCGCAGCAACCTCGCTCAAGCACGTCATGGGCTACGATGACTCCTTGGACGCGTTCGGTGTGCACGGCATCGGCGGTATCGTCGGAGCGCTGCTCACCGGTGTCTTCGTGAGCAAGGAAATCAGCGGCGCCGACGGCTCACTGCTGATTCAACTGCAAGGCGTTGCCGTCACCGTCATCTACGGATTCGCGGCTAGCTACCTAATCCTTAACATAATTGACAAGACAATGGGACTTCGCGTAGCAGAAGATCAAGAACGCGAGGGCTTGGATATTTCTCTGCATGGGGAAAGCATCGAGTAACCCCCGAGATACGCTAGACTACGCACATGTTCCCGCTCGTGGATCTGCTGATCGTAGCTCTCATAGTCGTCGCATTGTCGGGCCTGCGGGTAGCGCAGGAATATGAGCGCGGCGTCGTGTTCAGACTCGGCCGCTACAGCGGTCTGCGCGGGCCGGGTCTGTACTGGATCATTCCCTTGAACATCGAGCGCTCGGTCCGCGTGGACATCCGCACGCGCACCGTCTCCGCAGAGCAGCAAGAGACGATTACGCGCGATAGCGTGACCATCAAGGTGAACGCCGTGCTGTGGTATCGAATCGTCGATGCCTCCAAATCGGTGATCGAAGTGGCGGACGCACCGGCCGCGGTCTACCAATTGGCCTTGACCGCGCTGCGCAATATCATCGGACAGCATGATCTGGACGAAATTCTGCAGGAACGCAATAAAATAAACACATTCCTCGGCGACAATATTTCCGGGTCGACCGCGGCGTGGGGCTTGGAAGTCCAGCGCTTCGAAATGAAGGACGTGGAGCTGCCGCAGGCGATGCAGCAAGTAATGGCGATGCAAGCCGAGGCGATCCGCGAAAAGCGTGCGCGCATCATCAAGGCCGAGGCCGAACTCGAGGCTTCGGTGAAGCTTTCGGCCGCCGCCGCGCAGATTACCGCGAACCCCGCGGCGCTCGAACTGCGTCGCATGCAAATGATTTCCGAAGTGGGGGCCGAGAACAACAGCACAACGGTGTTGATGATCCCGTCCGATTTCGTATCGTTGGCGCATAGCCTCAACGACTACCTGCAGCAGCAGACAACCTCGAGGAGCGTGGCCAATAGCAAAACCTGAGACGGTCAGCGCGGAAATTGACGATTATTGCCGCTAAAGTCGCCGGCGCTGGCCTCAGCCGAGGAATTTATGTACACAAACAACGATTTTTTCGAGCACCCCAAAGTTCACGCAGCCGGCGTATTGCCGGTACGCCGGCCGGTCGAGTGCTACCAAGAACTGAAACTGCAAGATTCGGCAGTGCACGCCATGACCGATTTCACCAGCAAGATCGCGATCACCGTCGCTCCTGAACGGCCGATCGATGCGGCACTCGCCGATATGATCCGCTTGGGCGTGCGCGCCCTGCTGGTGGTGCAGGTCCGGGACGTCGTCGGGTTGATCACCTCCTACGATATCGAAGGTCCGCGCGCCCAGGGCTTCGCGGAACGCGCCGCCGCGGCGCGGCGCGATGAGATCCGGGTAGGCGATATCATGACCGAATGGGAGGATCTGCCCACGTTGGACTGGCATACCGTACAAACGGCCAAAATCTCGGACTTGCTCGAAATATTCTGCGGGGTCGGCGTCATGCATTTGCTGGTAGTCGAGAGCGATGCCGGCGGCGCGGACGTCGTGCGCGGCCTGATCTCGCGCTCGCGAATCGAGCGGCAGTTGCGCGGCACCGAAATCATGCCGCATGTGGCCGGCGATGCGATGCGTCGAAGCAATCTGAGCAGCCATCGGCCCTGAGGCAGACGTCAACCGCCGGTAGAGAACTCCGGGTAGAGGGTCATGCCGCCGTCCACGAAGATACTCGCGCCGGTGATGTAATCAGACAGGTCGCTCGCGAGCATGACGGCAACTCGTCCGATGTCATCCGGTTCACCGATCCGCTGGTACGGAATATGGGTCAACAGCGAGGCATAAGCGGCGGGCGTATTCCAGGCGGCGGTATTGATCGGCGTGCGGATGGCCCCGGGGCATATGCTATTGACCCGGATCCGCAACGGCGCAACTTCCTGGGCCAGACTCTTCATCATCATCAAAATGCCGCCTTTGGAGGCGGCGTAGTTCGCGTGAGTGCTCCAGGGTATGACCTCGTGCACTGAACTTATGCAAATGATCTTTCCGGCGGCGACGGAAACTTCCTTGATCACGCCGCGACGCTTGAATTCTCGCAATGCTTCGCGCGCGCACAGAAATTGTCCGGTGAGATTCACGCCGATGACGAAATTCCACTGCGCCAGCGTCATCTGATCGAAGGGCGCGTCGCGCTGCAGGCCCGCATTATTGACCAGGATGTCGATGGTGCCGAATTCTTGGATGGTCTGCCGGAACATCGCCTGGACGTCGTTTTCGCTCGACACGTCAGCCTTGATGGCGATGGCGCGCCCGCCGGCCGCCACGATCGTAGCGACGACGGCTTGCGCGGCGTCGGGTCCATCCACATAGTTCACTGCAACATCGGCGCCGGCTGCTCCAAGCGCGATGGCGACGGCCTTGCCGATGCCGGAATTTGCGCCCGTGACCAATGCCTTTTGACCCTTCAGAAGCACGGGAATCGGCTGGGTCGGCAGCCGGTCGGTGAATGCGTCAATCATCGAATCCTCCAAACCTCGCGTTGCGGGCGGGCATCGGGCCGTCCACTTTTGGCGACAGTACGATGCACTCATCCACGTCGCGAGGGAATCGTGACTAAGGTCTCATTTCGCAATCGATTATGCCAGGTAGTCTCCACTGCTTAGCCGTTCGGCTATGCATGGAGATACGAGAATGAGCAACCCCTACAACAGCGCGACCGAGCGGGCATCGGTACTGGGTCCGACGCTGTATTTCAAGGGCGATCTGGCGGCCGAAGAAGACTTGTTGATTCAGGGCCGCGTCGAGGGATCGATCACGCACACGCAACGACTCACCGTCGGAGCGCAAGGCACCGTCAAAGCGAACATTCGCGCGCAACTCATCATCGTCGAAGGTTCGGTCGATGGTGACTTGCAAGCCGAAAAATCGGTGCTCGTGAAGGACACGGCCAAGATCGTCGGCAATATCTACGCCCCTTCCGTGAGCATCATGGAGGGCGCGAGTTTCAGCGGCAATATCGACATGGGCGGCAAGAAGGCGGCTCAGCTCGGTAAACAAGATGCCTCACCGGTACGGACGCCCAAGGTTTCGGGCGGTGCGGCGTAACGATGTCCTGGTTTAAAAAACCCCTCGACGGAGACGATCCCATGATCAATGCCAA